>CAXUMS010000055.1:10626-26731 GCA_964252165.1 uncultured Armatimonadaceae bacterium | reverse complement strand
TGTGGCTGGTCCCCCCTGGAAGAGGGAGCCGCGCGGCTTGAGCGCACCCACAAAACGGAACGCACCCACCAACCGCCTTAACAATCCCTCCTAATCTACGTACTCCGCGAGGTATAACAAGGGGAACTTACGCAGACTGTGATAAGGAACCCTGTTGTGGCGCGATTTGGGGCGAATTGGGAGTCATTGCAACAGTACGAGATACCGAAGTGGTATGAGGACGCCAAGTTTGGCATCTTTATTCACTGGGACGTCTACGCCGTTCCCGCGTTTGGGAACGAATGGTACCCGCGCAATATGTACCAGCAAGGCTCCAAAGAGTTTACGCATCACATCGAAACGTACGGGCCGCATACCGAGTTTGGCTACAAGGATTTCATTCCGCAGTTTAAAGCGGAGAGGTTCGACGCGGGCGAGTGGATCGCGCTTTTCGAGGAAGCGGTCGCGAAGTTTGTGATGCCGGTCGCCGAGCATCACGACGGCTTCGCGATGTACGACACCGCCCTGAATCGCTGGAACGCCAAACAAATGGGACCGAAGCGCGATGTTGTCGGCGAGATTGCGGATGCGTGCCGGGCGCGCGGCCTGGTTTTCTCCGTTTCGTCGCACCGGGCCGAGCATTGGTGGTTTTTGGATGGCGGGCGGGCGTTCCCGTCCGATGTTCAAGACCCCGGCTTCGACGATTTTTACGGCCCGGCCCAACCCGCCCCGAAAGACTGGAGCGCGACCGACTCGCCGGAAGGCCCAAGCGCGGAGTATCTGGAAGACTGGCTCGCGCGCACGATTGAACTTACCGACAAGTACCGCCCGCAGATCGTCTGGTTCGATTGGTGGATCAACCACAAGGCGTTCGCGCCGTACCTGCAGCGCTTCGCCGCGCACTATTACAACCGCGCCGACGAATGGGGAGTGGGCATCGCGATCAACTACAAGTACGAGGCGTTTGGGGAAGGGACGGCGGTTTTCGACATCGAACGCGGCCAACTCGACGGTATCCGGCCCCTTTTCTGGCAGACCGATACCGCCGTCGCCAAACACTCGTGGTCATATGTGGAAAATCAGGAATACAAAACTACCGAGTCGCTTCTCCATGACCTTGTGGACATCGTCAGCAAAAATGGCGCTCTGCTCCTGAATATCGGGCCGAAAGCGGACGGAACTATCCCCTCAATCGAACAGCAAATGCTCCGCGATATGGGCGCATGGCTCCGGGTGAACGGGAAAGCGATCTACGAAACGCGCCCGTGGAAAACGTTCGGCGAAGGCCCGACTGAGGTGGTTGGCGGCGCGTTCAACGACACCAAGCGCGCCGGGTTCACGCCCCGCGACATTCGCTTCACCCAAAACCCGAATGACGGAAGCCTGTACGCCGTTTGTTAGGGCTGGCCCGACGAACCGGTCACTATCGCGTCGCTTGGGCTTGACGCGGCCCTGTGCGACCGCGAGATCAAAACCGTCCGCGCGCTCGGCGCCGGGGGCGAACTCCAATGGAGCCGAAGCGCGGACGGCTTGACCATCACGCCCCCGCCCGCCCCGGATGCGCCCGCGCTCGCGATGGCCTGCGCGTTTGAAATCGGGTTTTAACGTGGGTTTGAAACAAACGCTTTTTCCGCCCGCGCGAACCCTGCCCGATGCGCCCCGCTGGATGGGAACCGTCTTGTGGATCGCGGCGGTTTACAACGTTTTATGGGGCGCATGGGTCGTGCTGTTCCCGCTCGCCGCGTTCCATCTGCTTCATATGCCCGTTCCGAACTACCCGCAAATCTGGCAATGCGTCGGGATGATCGTGGGCGTGTACGGAATCGGCTACGCCTGCGCCGCGCTCGACCCGTACGGTCAGTGGCCCCTCGTTCTGGTCGGACTGCTCGGCAAACTGTTCGGCCCGATGGGCTTCTTGATGGCGGGCCTGCAAGGAACGCTCCCGTGGCGTTTCGGCTTCCTGCTACTCACCAACGACTTTATCTGGTGGATTCCGTTTGGGCTGATTCTGCTCGGCGCGTGGCGCGCCCTGCGTCCCGCCGCAACCGAGGCGGAAGGAAACAACTAAAGCGCCGCCGGAGCGCTGGTTGATGAAACGGGCTGTTTTTATCTGGTGAGGTACGACGCAGGCGGCTACTTTGTGTTACACTGTAACCACGACGCGGCCCCAGCGTTGTGTCACCACCTTGCGCTACATCGGAAGCAAAGATAGATTACTCCCCTTCATCGAGCGTGTCGCGCACACGCACAGCATCACAGGCGGGACGATGTGCGACCTGTTCGCTGGTACGACAGTCGTAGGACGCCATTTTAAGCGGCGCGGTTTTTCGGTTATCTCCAGCGACTTGATGCATTACGCCTTTGTTTTCGGCAAAGCGTATTTGGAAACAAACGCCTGCCCGCAGTTTGACAATCTTCCTTTTATCGCTAACATTGCCGAACAAGCGACATTATTCGACCGCGAGGAAACCCGGCTACAGCAAGTGTTGGATTTTCTTAACCAACTGGCGCCGGAAGCGGGTTTTATCTATCAAAATTACTGCGACGAAGGCACAAAGGACCAGACGCACGAGCGAATGTACTTTTCCGCGCCTAACGCGGGGCGTATTGACGCAATCCGCAACCGCGTAGAACAATGGCGCAACGAAGAGAAGATTACAGAGCAGGAGTATTACGTTCTGCTCGCCGCCCTGCTCGAAGCCGTGCCGGGCGTCTCGAACACCTCCGGGACTTACGCCGCCTTCTTGAAGTTTTGGGAAGCGCGCTCGCAAAAAACGCTGACGCTGACGCTCCCGCCCCTCGTGCAAAGCGAGCGAACGCATCGCGCGTTACAAGGCGATGCCGTTGCGCTTGCGCCCGGCCTGTGTTGCGATTTGCTGTACTTGGACCCGCCTTACAACGGGCGGCAGTATGCGCCCAATTATCACGTACTGGAAACCATCGCCCGCTGGGACGCCCCGCCCCTGCACGGTAAATCCGGTATGCGGCCTTATCAAGACATAAAATCGCGGTTCTGCCGCAAAGAAACCGCTCTTGAAGATTTGGAACAAATAGCAAGTCATTCTTGCGCGCGTCTCGTTTTGCTAAGTTATAGTAGCGAGGGGATTATGCCTCACGAGGCAATTTGTGAAGTTTTGAAGGAACAAGGAAAATTAACCGTATATGAGCAACCGTACAGGCGATACCGCAGTGACAAAGACCACGAAAAAAGACAATACAAATCAGAGTCGCAAGTCGCGGAACGCTTATACGCTCTCGAACGCTCCTGATTCTGAGGCTGAATTAACCGTAAATCCGTCTGACTACCTAACTGTTCTTAAAGAACAAATGTCACTCTATTTAGAGGCTTGTAACGATGCTGCAACTCTTGAAAAGATGATAAGCACTGCACTGCCCCCACCGGTTGACAAAACGCTTCCACTTGCAAAGGGTGAGAGGCGGTTTGACCCTCGCAATACTTTGAACGATTTATCTGGTGCCGAATGGCTTTACTTCCTTCGATCTGTAGAAAGCACCGCTTTCTCTACAAAGGGAGCAGGCAGTTTCTCACACAATTTGCGAAAAGTACACCCGTCTCCCAAGCCACCTCAATTAATGCGTACTTTTGTGGAGTTTTTTTCAAAAAAAGGAGGCTGGGTTCTTGATCCCTTTATGGGCGTAGGGGGAACTCTGCTGGGTAGTGCGCTTTGTGAACGCAAGGCAGTCGGAGTTGATCTCGACATTGATTATATCAAGATTTATAAACAGGTTTGTGAAGCCGAGGAGATTGCACTTCAACATAGCATTCAGGGCGATTCACGCGAAATCAAACGTTTAATTGAGCATGCGGATCATATGCCCGTTCAGTTTGATTTGATTCTGACCGACCCGCCTTATGGCGACATGCTTTCTCGTGCGCGCACAGGAGAAACTAAAAAACGAACAGGTAACAGTGACGCTACTCCTTTTACGGAGTCCGAACAAGATTTAGGCAATTTAAATCTTGCTGACTTTTTGGACCAGTTGAGATTTATTATTGGCGAATCAGTCACCTTATTAAAGCCTAAAGGTTATTGCGTCGTCTTCTGTAAAGATTTACAACCAAACGCTCAACACCATAATATGCTTCATGCCGACGTAGTTGAAACGTTACTAA
Organism: uncultured Armatimonadaceae bacterium; assembly: GCA_964252165.1. Lineage (GTDB taxonomy): Bacteria > Armatimonadota > Armatimonadia > Armatimonadales > Armatimonadaceae > CAXUMS01. The sequence continues at coordinate 22,617 of CAXUMS010000055.1, read as the reverse complement.
AAATCGAGGGCTTATCATTTAAGGGCTATAAAATATGGCATGATAAAACTCCTGCGCTTTATCCTTTCGGCTATCCGTTTGCCTTCGTGTCAAACCAACTTCATCAATTCGCGTTGATTTTTCGGAAGGAAGTTGAAAAACCAAAACAAGTTAAACGTCTGCGAAAATCGGACGGGAAAATGGAATAATGTAATGGATAAGACAAGGACTTTTGGCTGGATTCAAGACTCTCAAAATATTGAGAGTCTGTACAATTTGATATGTTTGTTTGACTCAGCATCAGCCGTTCATAAACGTATCCTCAGTTCGGACATATCAACGTTAGTTGCTGACGCTGCTGACCGCACGCGGCTCACCAAAGCTTTGAATGCTCGGCCTCTTCGTATCAAGTATGCTGATTTACCCGGTAAGCGCAAGCAGTACAAAGGTTTAGTGCAGTTAGTCATACCCGGTCAAAAAGCAGGGAAGCCACTGACAGATTGGGCTGGTGACAACTTTGTCCGGTGGGCGCACGCACTCCAGTTCATCGCCCACGACCGCGCCTCGGACACGTTTGAATTGACGCCGCTCGGCGCGCAGTATATCGCCCAGCCCAATACGGGTGGGATAAACCAGATATTTGAGGATACAACCCTCTCTTATCCGCCCGCTATCCGCGTTCTGCGACTGTTAAAGGATCAAGGGCATTTAACCAAGTTTGAGATTGGCGAGCAACTGGGTTTCGTCGGCGAGAGTGGTTTTACCCATCAACCCCAGGACGCTCTACTGTATCAGTTGAAGCATCTTCCAAAAGGTAAGTCGCGGAGTAAAGTACTGGCTGACTACGAAGGTACGTCTGACAAGTACGCGCGCGGCATCGCTACTTGGCTTATCAAGTTGGGTTGGGTTGAGGAGAAACCGAAAAAAGTCACGGCGACGTACAAAGGCATAGCCTACAGCGACGTGATACCGAAAGCCTACACGATAACCCACAATGGTGAACAAGCCCTTCGTAGAGCAGAAGGCTATTCGAGCAAACCTACGATGCCCAAAAACGTGTTTTGGGAGATGCTATCGGGCGGCAACGAAGCAGACCAAGCGTTTTTGCGGACACGTCGGGGCTTGCTTGTCGAATGTATACAGAGCAAGGCGCGAACCATATCGCAAATCGTGTCAGAGTTAGCCGCGAAAAATGTAGACAATATAGATGCTCCCACCGTTGGGGACGACATTGAAGGGTTGCGGCGTATAGGGCTGACTGTCAAGGAACAAAAAGGTGCATTTACGCTTAAGGACCCTATTCGCTACCTCAACATCCCGAAGGCGGCACCACCCCAAAGTACTCAGATTCAAAAGGCTAAAACCTTTGTACGTGCGCGCCTCCATCATGTACCGCACGAGTATTTGGTACTCATTGATCTGGGCTTTGACGGTAGCTCTGACCGAATCTACGAAGTGCAAACGATGAAGTTGCTTAATGCCTGTGGGTTCTTGGGCGGATGGCGCGGAGGTTCCGATAAACCAGATGGCGCACTCTGGACAAGTGGTGAGAGTAAAGACTACGGTCTCATCGTTGATACAAAGGCCTACGCCAAAGGATTTAATTGTGATGCTAAAAAGGGTAGGGACTCGATGCAACGCTATTTACAAGAGAACATAGACAAACCTACCCCCCACGTCAACTCTTGGTGGAGTGATTTTCCTGGCTTACTCGCCCCGCCTGACGACTTTCGTTTTTTATTCGTATCCGGCGCTCTTGTCGGAAAATTTGTCGAGCAGATACAGCGTCTCAACCGAAACACCCGAAATACGTTGGGCGCGGGCATTACATCGGAAAACCTTCTCCTTTGGGCTGAGGAAGTGATGAGCGGCAATATATCGCTCGCCGATGGCTACACACGCTTTGGTGTTTTAGACATGGTTCCGCCCCCCTAACCGTTTCGTCCGCTACACGCCCAACCCGACCGGCGCGCCGTACTGCGCTTCGTGGAGGCGGCGGTAGACGCCGGGCAGGGCGAGAAGTTCATCGTGGCGGCCCTGCTCGGCGACCCCGGTTTCGTCCACGACCACGATACGGTCCGCGTTCTGGATGGTGGCCAAGCGGTGCGCGATCACGAGCGTGGTGCGGCCCCGTGCAAGTTCGGTCAGCGACGCTTGAATCGCGCGCTCAGTTTCCGTGTCGAGGGCGGATGTCGCCTCGTCCAGAATCAAAATCGGCGGGTTTTTCAGGAACATGCGCGCAATCGCCATGCGCTGTTTCTGACCGCCCGACAACTTCACGCCGCGCTCGCCGACCACGGTATCCAGACCGTCGGGCAGGCTTCCAATCATGTCGTCCAAACGGGCGCGGCGGGCGGCCTCCCAGATGTCGTCGTCAGATGCGCCCAGCCGTCCGTAGGCGATATTCTCGCGGATGGTCCCGGCGAACAGGAAAACGTCCTGCTGGACAATGCCGATATTACGCCGAAGCGAGGCGAGCGTCATGTCGCGAATGTCAATATTGTCAATCGTGATGCGGCCCGCGTCCAGATCGTAGAAGCGCGGCAAAAGCGAGCATAATGTGGTTTTGCCCGCCCCGGACGGCCCGACAAACGCGACCGTTTCGCCCGCGTACACGGCAAGGTTGATGCCCTTCAAAACGGTTTTATGCTCGTCGTAGCCGAAAGTCGCGTTCTCGAAGCGGATTTCGCCGCGCAAATGCCCGGCGTCGCGGGCGTTCGGCGCGTCGGCGATGTCTGGCAGGGTATCCAACAGTTCGGTGTAGCGCTTGAAGCCCGCAATGCCTTTGGGGTACGTTTCCAGAACCGCGTTGATCTTCTCTACGGGCCGGAAGAAAACGTTGACCAGAAGCAAAAAGCCCATGAAACCGCCCACGGTCAGTTGGTTGTGCAGAACGTAGTACGCGCCCGCGATCATGACGAACAACTGGACAATTCGCATGGTCATGTACGAAAGCGACATGCTCTTCGACATAAGCAGGTACGCGCCCAACTTGGTTTCGCGGTACGCGGCGTTGTCGCGGGCGAACAGGGCGCGCTCGTGGTCTTCGTTGGCGAACGCCTGAACCACGCGGATACCGCCGACATTCTCCTCGATACGGGCGTTGAAATCGCCGACGCGGGCGAAGAGTTGGCGCATGTTCGCCGTCATCGCGCGCCCGAACCGGGTCGAAATCCACAGCATCGGCGGCACGACCAAAGCGGTGATCAGGGCGAGCGGGGCGTGGATGCGGAACATCAGAACCAGCGACCCGAAGAACGTCATCACGGCGATAAACGCATCCTCCGGCCCGTGGTGCGCGACCTCGCCGACATCTTCGAGGTCTTTGGTCACGCGCGCGACGAGCCGCCCCGTCTTCTGGTTGTCGAAGAACCGGAACGAGAGCTTTTGCAGATGATCGAAAATCTTGCGCCGCATCTCGGTTTCGATGCCGATTCCCAGAACATGACCCCAGTAGTTGACCACGTACTGCAAGCCCGTGTTGAGCAGGTAAATCGCAAGCAGTCCCGCCGTTGCGGACAGGATCAGCGTCCAGTTCTGCGACGGAAGCAGTTTGTCCACAAAGGAACGAACGGCAAGCGGGAACGCGAGTTCGAGCAGGCCGGACACGACCGCGCACGAAAAGTCAATGATAAACAAGCGGCGGTGCGGCTGGTAGTAGGAGAAAAAGCGCTTCAGCATGGTTCTTTGGTTATACCTTAGTGTTTCTTCGTTTAGGACGTTCTTCTAAACGTTTAGTTCCCAGCGGGCGGCGCTACAATAGGAGGCGATGTCAACCAAGCGACAACCGACAAGCGTGGCTAAACGCAAGCGCAAGAAATGGCTGATGAACAAAATCGTGTGGCCCCTCCTTGCGCCGCTTGGCGTGGTCATTTTCATTTTACTCCTGCCAATTCTTGCGCCTTTTCTCGCGGTCAAGATCTGGTTCGGCACGCGCCGGAAGCGCGCCCTCGTAACGCGCTTTCCCTGCACGCGGTGCGGCGTGATACTCGGAGAAGGCGCTTTGCGTCTCGCAAACGCGGTCCGGGTTGAGCGCGGTCAGCAAATACGTCAATGGCGTCGCGAGAATCCTCACATGAAGTATTGGCCCGCCCCAACGCCTGATGCGGTTTGCGGCAACTGCGGGCAACGGTTCACGTACCAGGAAAAAGGAAAGACATTTGTGGAAGAAGGAGGCGGGCAACGGGCGGACGGTCGAGAAGCGTAAAGGCGAACAATGAACAAGGTCGCGCAGGTGACAATTTACTTTTGGATCATGAAGATCTGCGCCACGACGCTTGGCGAAACGGCGGGCGATCTGCTGTCCATGACGCTCCATGTCGGCTACGGCGTCAGCACGCTTCTTCTTGCGGGCGTTTTCCTCGCGTTGCTCCTAACGCAACTCCGGGCGAAGAAGTTCCACCCCGCGCTGTACTGGTCCGTCATCCTCGCGACCAGCACGGCGGGAACCACGATGTCGGATTACATGGACCGCACGCTCGGCCTGGGATACGCCAAAGGCTCGTTTCTGCTTATCTGCGGCCTGCTGGCAATTCTCGCCGTGTGGCGATGGAGCGAGAAATCGCTGTCCGTGGACAACATCAAAACGCGCAAAGCGGAATTGTTCTACTGGGCCGCCATTCTGGTTTCCAACACGCTCGGGACCGCGTTCGGGGACTTCCTCGCCGATGATTCCGGTTTGGGCTTTGGAGGCGGGGCCACTTTGATCGGCGCGTTTCTCGGGCTGATCGTTCTCGCCGCGTTTTACACCAAAATCAACCGCGTGCTTCTCTTCTGGCTCGCGTTCGTTCTCACCCGTCCGTTCGGCGCGACCTTCGGCGACCTGCTCACCAAGCCTGTCTCCAAAGGCGGTCTCAATTTCGGCACAATCGGCTCGTCGCTGGTTCTCGCGGTCCTGCTCATCGCCGTGGTCGCGTACACCACCGCTCGCGACGAACGCTTGGCGCGGGAAGGGCAAAGTCACTGAAGCGCGCTTGACGCGACAAGGTTCAACCAAAACCGATGACCGAGAAAAGGCGACGGATAATCAGGCGAAAGAAAATTAAGAAGTGGCTGATAAACGTCGTCGTGTGGCCCCTCGCGGCCCTGTTTGGCGTCGCCGCCCTTATCGCGCTTTTGCCCGTTCTTCTTCCCGCGCTTGCTGTAGCGGGCTGGTTCTCCGACCGCCAAAAACGCGCGGCGGCGATCCGTTTCCGCTGTACGGTCTGCGGGGTTCCGCTCGGCGAAGCGGCCCTCGCGCTCGCCGACGGCGCCTACGCGGCGTATTGGGAGCGACTGCACCGCGAACATCCCGGCGTGCATTTCCGAACCGTGAGAACGCTTGACGCCATCTGCCCCCACTGCGGGCAACGGTACACATATGTTGAAAAGGAGCGAACGTTCACGAAGGAAGCGGAGGAAGCGCAAGACGGGCAAATCGAAGCCGAGCGCGAATGGGACGGTCAAACGGAAAACGAATTTTGAAGTCGTTGCAATATTGCGATAAGGAACATCGCCGCGGGTGCGGGCGTAAAGGCCGATATACGTTCCCACAAATCCTCCGGCGCGTTCGGTTGACAAGATGCTCCCGTCCACGTTCGCCTTCAGTAAGACCCAATCGGCGACATCGGCGCGAAAGGAAAACGCGTAATCACGGCCCGCGCCTTCCATCTTCAGTTCGACCTGCCGCACTCCGGTTTCTCGCTCGATGAGTTCAAGGCGATTGGGCGCGGCGTGATGGAAAGCGAGCCGGGTTGGGCGGTTAAACTCCGCCACGAGGCGCGGGGCGCGCGGAGGGTGTTCCATGACAAGCCAAGTTCGCCCTGGTTGAAGTCATCGCGCCACGTGAACGAGCCGTTTAGCGGCGCGGACAGCGGCGCGTCTCGCTCCCCCAGCGCCGGGCGCGGGACGGCGCGCCCAATCGGCTCGCCCGGTTTCAAAATAACGGGCCAGTCGTTTTCCCACGTCACCGGCAACAAAAAGGTTTCGCGGCCCGTGTTGAACAAGCCCGCTTGGTACGGACGACAACCCAGGAAAACGGCCCACCATTCGCCCGCTTCGGTTTCCACGAAGTCGGCATGACCAACGCACGTTACCGGATGGGGGCGGTTGGGGTCAAGGTTCCGCTGGGTCAGAATCGGCTCCAATCGGGCTTCGTACGGCCCCCACACCGAGCGACTGTGAAAAACAACCTCGGAGTGCTGGTCGCCGGTCCCGCCCTCGGCGGCGATCAGATAATAAAAACCGTTGCGCTGAAACAGGTGCGGCCCTTCGGTCCAGATCGGCTCCTGGGCAAGATCGGTTCCGCCATTGACGATAATGCGTCCGTCGCCGATCACGGCTCCCGCCGCCACATCGAACTCCCACAGCCACAGGGCGCGGTGTCCGTCGTAGATAGCCCGATTTTGGGAGGGCGGTCCGTTGTGAGCGATATAGGCGCGCCCGTCGTTATCGAAAAAGAACGACGGATCAATCCCGTCAATCTGGGGAAGCCAATGGGGAGCCGACCACGGACCGGCGGGGTTTTCGGCGGTGACGTAAAAGTTTCCGCCGCCGCCCACGTTCTTGGTAACCACGTAAAACACGCCGTTGTGATAACGGATCGCGGGGGCGTAGATCCCGCTCGAAACCGGCAACCCGTCGAGGTTCGCTTGCGACGGGCGGTCGAGAACATGACCGAGTTGCGTCCAGTGAAACAGGTCAACACTGTGGAAAACGGGAACGCTTGGGAAGTAGGAAAACGACGAATTGACCAGATAAAAGTCGTCCCCGACTCGGCAAAGGCTGGGATCGGGATAAAAGCCCGCAAGGATAGGATTAGAAAACGCGTCGCTGGACAACGCAAGCGCGTCCGCGACCTCGTCCCGCCCCTCGTACGAGAACCACGAAAATTCGACAGGCGCGGCGGCGTCCTCGTTCATGCTTTTTCTTCGGCGCGCAAAGCGGTCAAAATTCGAGACGTGGACGAACTCGATATCGCCTTCTCCGTTGTTCCGACTGCGTTGTTGACCCTAATTTGCGTGGGTTCGTTTCGTCCAAACAGGCAAGCCAAACGGCTCGCCCTATGGCCTATATTACGGGGACGCGCAAAAAGCGGCAAGGCGGCGCGACGGGTAAAATAAGTTACGCCGTCGCCGATACCACAAGGAGCGAATCATGTCACAAATCACAAATCCGCCGTCCACCGCTATGGAGCCGAAATTGGATGAGCCAGTTGCGCCCGTTGCCGCTTCAACGCCGCGAAGCAACGGTCTAACCGATGAGCAGGTCAAGGAACTTCTTGCCGCCGCAGGTCGCTACAAGGACGATCCCGGCTTTATAGAGCGTATGCTGGAGGGCGTCGCCGAGTATCGCCGTCAGATTCAGGAAGAAACCGAGCGCGATTTAGCGGCGGAAGCCGATGCAAAGTAGGAGGCGAAAGCGCGCACGATGTTCTTGTTTGACACAAACGCTTTGGGTCTGTATCTTGCGGGCGAGCCAAACACCGTCCGGCGTGTGCAAGAAAATCCAACATCCCTGTTTCTAAGTTCTGTTGCGGCGGAAGAGTTGCTTACGGGGTACCTCAGCAGTATCAATCGCGCACGACGACCAAGAACAAACCTTTCGCTTTCGCAAGCGCACCAAGACTTTGCCCAAGCGTTGATGAACACTCGCTTGCTTCCTATTTTAGCCTACTCCGCGCAAGCCGACGTCATTTTTCATAGTTTCCCCGCCTCCGTCATACGTATCGGCGCGCAGGATTGCCGAATCGCCGCGCAAGCGTTGGCCCACGATCTGATCGTTGTCACGCGCAACCTCCGCGACTTCGAGGCCATCGGCGCGCCCTGCGCCGATTGGAGCGCGGCGGCGTGATCGCTATTCCCTTACAAGTTCCTGCATCAACAAGTCCAAACTATCGAATGACTGCGCTTTGACCTGGGAAGTCCGGCGAACCAGCGTGTAGCCGGGCGCCTTTTTATCGCTTGACCACGTATCGGCGTTTGCGTTGTAAACGTGCTTTCCTTCTAAAATCAAGGCGATATGAACGGGCGGGCTGACGTTGGGAATGCTCGCGACATTGAACAATTTGGTTTGCACCGCCCCTTCTTTTAAGTGACCGCCTTTCGGGTCTATCGCCCAAATTTTATCGTTCGTCCATAGCAGAAAATCAGGATAGAAGTTCACCACTTCCGCGCCCAAGTAGGGAATTGGAATCGCGAAACCCGTGCTTTCCACAGCGGGGTTGCGGCACCACGCAAGCCCCAACTTATCTAACGCATCGGCAACCGACGCCTCGAACGGGTTGAAGGCGTTGTATTCCGCGTGGACGGCGTTTTGGTACGAGCGAACGCGGTATCGTTCGCGTTGCGCTTCGGTTCCGGTCGCCAAGTCAGGCGCGACCAAATTGAACGGCGGAACCGTGTACGCACTGTGCTTGCTTTTGGCGGCGAGTTGAAACTCGTTTTGTAGAGCGTCGCGAATTACGCTAACTCGTGCGTCTAAATCTCTTATCGCCTCTGAGCCGAACTGAACGCGCTGTCGCATTTTTCGGTGACCGCTTAGATTGCCATCAAAACGATTGGGGGAAATGCGCTTGTCTATGGCCTGCAACCGCCCCATCACAAATTCGTACACGGAAGTACTGGCGTTGTCGGCGCGCACGGTACGCTCGCGCAAGTATGTATCTTCCTTGAGTTCAGAAACGTTCAAAACGCGGCGGTCAATGAAGCCCGTCGCGCGAAGTTCGTCCTCATGCCAAAGGGTGATGTTCTTTAGCAGAATGTCGCTCATGCGCTCCACGTTATCGGAAAATTTGTAACCAATGCCTGGAACCTCGAAGCAGCCTTTGACCGGAACCTCACGGCTTTCCTTTACCTTTTCTGTTCCGCGAAGCGGGATCACCTCGACGCCCTGAACGGTCATTTCCCGTTGCACGTTCAAGATCAACGCTTCAAATTCGGCGTCGGAAACGTTGAAGTAGAAGTACGCGGAGTTGAGGTCGGGGTCCTCGAATGGCTCGGCGTTCGGCTGGCGTAGGAAACGCCCAATGCGTTGTGTCATCTCGTTGATCGAACGTCCTTTATCATCTATGTAGGCAACATACGCCATTGGTTCGTCCCAGCCCTCGCTAAGGCTCAGGTTCCAAATTAGGTGTGTATACCCCTCAGACTTCAAATCTTCGGGACGTTTTTTCGCCTTGTAAGTGTCAATCAGGCCGTTCGCGCTTCCTCGGCGATCATTCATTACGGCCTCGGCATTGTTCAAATGGACAGCAATACGGTCTTTTGGGACGCCCAACTCGACCAACTTTTCCCATATTTCTACACCGCGCAGGGTTTGATTGACCACGAAACCCGCAATTGGCATTTCGCGCCCAATACGCGCGAACTTGGCGGCGAGTTCATTCCATTTATCGTTGGCCTCGCGCAGGGCGTCGCTTTCGGCGACATTACAATCGGACAAGAAAAGCCGTGTTTTAAGCAGACCCGCCAAAACGACCTCGGGCGTCGGTATGACGACCGTTCGGTCCGTGAGCGATTGTTCGCGCGCCGTAGCGGTATGCCCCGAAAGCAAATCGTTCAAGTCCTCGGGAAGCGGACTGGCACTGGCAAGAACAAAGGCAGTTGGGGAAAGTTCGCGTAGCCGCATGAATTGGTTTGTCGTCGCGTTGTGTCCTTCGTCATAAAACACGAATAACGGACGGCGGCGGCTCTGCTCCCCATTGTTTTCTTTCAAGCGGTCCCAGTAGCCGGTAGTATGAATTTTTAGCGTGTCAGTATCGCTGTCTCGGTTAAACGACGCAACGGTCGCAAGCAAAATCGTGACGCCTGTGGTTGCGGCGAATACCTCTGCCCAATCCTGCGGTGCCATCTGCCCCAGCGTATATACCTTTGTGTCCTCGGGCAATAAAGCGGCGTACCTGCCGCCCGTGTCCAAGTTTGCGTGAGTTTGCGAGATAACCGCGCTCCGGTTCGTGGTCCACAGGATAATCGCTGCCCCCAACTGACGCGCCGCGCACGCAAGCGTGGGCGTTTTACCAGCCCCGGTTATCGCCCGCAATCGGCACAAAAATGGCTCAACCTTGCCGTTATTCCGACTGTACACAGCGGCAAAGCGGGTTCCTTCGGGGCCGGGATAGGCTTGGATCATCTCCGCAAGTTCGCCTGCGGCGCGGGTTTGAAACGGCTTTAGGTCTTTTTCGGTCAGTTGCATTGTTATACTATTCGCCGTCGCTGTCGTTCTCGTCGCCGGGAAGCAGATTCAAGCGGGCCAAAATCGAATCGGGGATCTGCTGGAAGCGGTACAAGTCATCGTCTTGCACGGCGGTGTTGGCGACCGCGTAGATAAACACAGGCTTGGTGACGTTCGCCTCGCGCGCTTCCTCGATGATAATATCTAAAATCTCATCGGTGAGCGGCTGAACTTTCTTGCCGCTTTCCACTTCCCACAAAAGCGCGATGCCGTAGTTGGTGCGCGTTTTGCCGATAAGGTACTTGTAGTCGCCTTCCATGCGGCAATCCAAGCGGTTTGAATCTTCCTCGACAACCTGCAAAATAATATCGGCCATCTGCTGGCGGTCCGACTCCATAATTGCCGCGCGGTCAATATCTTTCGTCGCATAGAAGAACTGAAAGCCCGCCGCGTGGGACGGGCGCGGTTTGCCGTCCGCCCACTGCCCCGTGATCACGCGCCGGACGCGCTCGGCGGTGATGTCGGACGCATAGCGGGCGCGGTCGGTGATCTTGCCCTGCTTGACCGCGTTCGGGTCGCCGTTCTCGATTAGGATAAAGCGCCGCTTGCCGCCATCCTCGGCGTTCAGCGCGAGAACCGCATGGGCGGTCGTGCCGCTTCCCGCGTAGGGGTCAAGGATGATGGCCTTCTTGTCGCGCCATGTGACGAGCGCGAACAGTTCGGCAAGCATATCATGGTCTTTGGGATTTTCAAAAGCATTTTTTCCTAACAGTCCCGTTATAGTATCGGTTGAATTTCTGCCGTCGCGAGTTATGACGCTGGTCGCAACCTGTGAATCCATCTCCTCTAAATACCTAATCAAACTGGGGACTTTGGTATGGCTATCGCCGAAGTAAACCTTCCCTTCTGCAATTTTGGTCTTCATTGTTTCTTCTATGAAGCCCCATCCTCGGCTCGGTATACGGCAAGGTTTTCCAGTTATAGGGTGTAAAATTTCGTACTGTGGACCGTTTCCACCAGGCCAACTTAAATCTCCCCCGTCCCGGTAAACGCCCTTTTCGTTTACCTTCCGGTAATTAATTTTGCGAGTTGGATGTTCGGGCGGAAGTGCCTTGAAGAAAGCGTCAAGGGCTGCTTGTATAGCCGGTATATCGTCACCATGTTGTTCTTTCGCCTCGCCGTAGGCCGATAGAATAGCGTCCGCCCCGTCTTTGCGTTTACGCCAACTTCCCTTCTTCCGCGCGACCGCATCCAGTGCGGCCTTGTCCTTTGCCCAGACGAGCATATACTCATGGCCTTCGGACACGTACTTGGCGTCGTTTTTGCGAGACCGCTCCCAGATCAGGGTTGCGATGCGGTTCTTTTCGCCGAACATTTCCTCCAGCAGTAGCCACAAGCGCGGCAACTCGTGTTCGTCAATCGAAGCGATGAGAACGCCCGTGTTTTTGAGCAGTTTTTTCGCCTGCCACAAGCGCGGCGCGATGTGATTTATCCACTTGGTATGCCGGGTAACGTCGTCTAAACTGACCGTTTTCTCGGTTTGGCGGGCTTTGCGCTTGAACTGCTTGACCTCGGCTTTGGTGAAGCGGTAATCGTCGTTATAGGCGAACGTATCCGACCCGGTATTGTACGGTGGGTCCAAATAAATAATGTCCGCGCCGTTGTCGCGCCCGCCTTTGAACTCGGTCAGAAGCGATGCCATCACCGCCAAATTATCGCCCGCGATAATCCGGTTGCCGCAGTCGTCCTGATCGGTTTGGAAACTGTCTTCCTCGCTCGGCTTCAACTGAACCGGAATCACCTTCTCGTTAAAGAAACGGTTGCGCCCCTGCCACATCAGCGCGGCGTCGGTCGTGCCGGTGT
>CAXUMS010000055.1:0-10616 GCA_964252165.1 uncultured Armatimonadaceae bacterium | reverse complement strand
GTGATCTGTGCGAACGCGCGGGCTAACCGGGTTTCCTCATCGCGCGCTAAAAGCCGCTCGACAAGTTCGTCGTGCGACAGCCGCTTGAGTTCCGCGATGTAGGCGGGCGAAACGCCCGTTTTTGCTGTTTCAACCGAATGGACCGCCATAATTTCATGGACCTATTTCTGTAGGATAGGGGAGAACCCTACGGTTTATACTACGGGCGCGCGGCGAAAGCGGCAAGGTAAGGCAAAGGGTAAAATACGTTTATATTGTCGCCGCTATGAATAAGGAGCGAACTATGTCACAAACCACGAACCCGCCGCCTGTCGTTGCGGAGCCGAGCCGGGATGAGGAAATTGCGCCGACTACTACGCAGACGCACGGTTACGCTTCGACCGAGGAACGCCTTCGAGAACTTCGGGCGGTTGCGGGACGACGAAAAGGCGACCCGTCTATGGACCGTTTAATGGAAGAAGTGGACAGATACCGCGAGCAGTTGCGCCAGGAAGAAATCGCGGCGCAGGACGCCGAGCGGGACAAGTAACTGTGCCGAGCGGCTACCTTCTCGACGCCAACCTTTTTCGCTTGTATGTAAACGGTGACCCGGTAACCGTTGCGGCGGTACTCACGTGCAGTGAAATGGTTTGGCTTAGTTCCGTCACCGTTGAGGAGATGATCGTCGGGCGCCTCAACATCATAAACCGCGCCCGAAGCGGTAAATCCCCTATCTCGCTCGTAAGAGCGCACGAGGAACTTATCGAACTCATCGGGGACATACGTCCTTTCTTGTTGCTGACCTACTCCGAGGCGGCGGAGCGCGTGTACCAAACATTCCCGCCGTCCGTGCGACGGATCGGGCCGCAGGACTGCCGCATCGCCGCGCAGGCTCTCGCCCACGACATGATCGTTGTCACGCGAAACCTTCGCGACTTCGAGGCTATCGGCGCGCCCTGCACGGATTGGAGCGCGGCGGCGTAATCTTGCGCCACACCTCTCTTTAGTCCCTCGCCTGCGCGAAACGATACAATGTACGGGGCGACGACGCTCACGGAAAAACCAAACGAGCAACACCAGTAATCCATGAGCATTTTAACCGTCGCCAATGTCGCCAAAAGTTTCGCGGGCGACCTCCTTTTTTCGGAAATCACCTTTAGCCTCGCCGCCGGGCAGAAGATGGGCCTGATCGGGCGCAACGGCGGCGGCAAAACCACGCTTCTCAAGATTATTCTCGGTCAGGAAACCCCGGATCCGAGCGTCATCAACGGCGCGACGGTTCCGGCCCGGGTCGCGCTCGCGACCGGACGGCGCATGGGCTATCTGCGGCAGGAGGCGCCGGTGTACCCCGAACACACGATTGGCGAGGAAATCGAGACCGCGCTCGCCCCGATGCGCGCGATCCAAGCCCGTATCGTGGAAGCCGAACACGCGATGAGCGATGCGTCCGATGACACCGCATTGGAAACCGCGATGGCGGACTACACGGTCGCCCACGAAGAATTCGAGTCGCGCGGCGGCTACGATTTCGAGGCGGAGCGCGATGCGACCCTGCTCCGCTTGGGCTTCGGGCCGGAGGTGTTGAACAAGCGCGTTGGGGCGTGTTCGGGCGGCGAGCAAACCCGCCTCGCCCTCGCCAAACTTGTTTTGACCCGACCCGACCTTCTGGTCCTCGACGAACCCACCAACCACTTAGACATCGCAGCGACCGAATGGCTGGAACAGTTCCTGAAAGACTACCCGGGCGCGGTCCTCCTGGTTTCCCACGACCGCTACTTTCTGGACGGCGTCACCGACACCACGGCGGAGTTGGAACACCAGCGTTTGACCGTTTACAAGGGCAATTACACGCACTTCAAGCAACAAAAAGAAGAGCGCGAGGCGCGTCAGGCCGACCTGTTCAAGCAGCAGCAAAACGAGATCAATCGTCTTCAGGATTTAATCAAGCGCAACATGGGCGCGAACTCCACGGCATCGGTGATCCGGCACAAAACGCAGGGACGTATTGACCGCATGGACAAGGTCGAGGCCGTGAAAACGGGCGGGCGAACCGTGAACGCGCGCTTCGACGCCAAAGGCGCGGGCCGTATCGGGCGCGAGGTGGTGCGTTTGGAGGATTTGTCCAAATCGTTCGGCGACCGGACGCTGTTCAAGCATCTGAGCGGCGTGATCGAGCGCAACGACCGCGTCGGTCTGGTCGGGCCGAACGGCGCGGGGAAAACCACCCTCGTCCGCATTATGCTCGGCGACGAAACCGCGACAACCGGCGAGATGATCTGGGGCAACAATGTCCAGCGCGCGTATTTTTCCCAGCACGCCACCGACGATCTGGACACCGAGCGTACGGTTTTGGAATCGCTCACCGATGAGGCCGTGAATATCACGGAAACCGAGGCGCGCAACCATCTGGCCCGTTTCCTGTTCACCGGCGATGATGTGAAGAAAAAGGTCGCGATGCTGTCTGGCGGCGAGAAAAATAAACTCGCGCTCGCCCGGATGCTCTTAAAGCCGTGCAACCTGCTGATTCTGGATGAGCCGACCAACCACCTGGATATTGAGTCGTGCGAAACGCTGACCGAGATGCTGATGCAGTACGACGGAACCCTCCTCCTCGTTTCGCACGACCGTTACCTTTTGAACGCAGTCACGACCAAAACCCTCGGCCTGACCGGAACCGGCGGGGCGGGCGGGGCCGCGTTTGTCGAAGGCAACTACGCCGCATGGCGCGAGGCGCAGGACGCTCTTCCCGCTCCCAAAGCCAAACACAACGGCGCCAATGGAACATCGAAGAACCACAATGGCTCCGCCGTCCCTGCGCCGACCAATGTGTTCGCGTCGCTCCCCGCCGCGCCGCTCACGCCGACCGCCACAAAACCGGCTTTGAGCGGGCGCGAGTTGGGCAAGGCCCGCGCCCGCGCCCTGGCCGCGTCGGAGAAAGCCGAGAAAGCGGTGCAAACGGTCGAGGCGCGTCTCGCCGAGGTCGAAGCCGCCCTCGCGACTGGCGGCAAAAACGTGGATATACGCGCCCTCGCCGCCGACCACACGCGCCTCCAAACCGAGGTCGAGGCCGCCATCGCCGCATGGGAGCAAGCAAGCGAAGAGCAAGCCGCGCTGAGCTAACGGCTGATTTTGTTATTCGTTTGGTTGGGTGCGTTACGATTTGTAGGTGCGCTCATGCCGCGCGGCGCCCCCTCACGCCGGGGGAGGCGCCAACCTAACGTTGGATCGGTTGTTTAAGAAACGAAAGGCTCGCTGGTTTTTCCGTTACCACGGAAAAACCAGCGAGCCTTTCGTTTTCTAAATGCCCGGTCCAACGTTAGGTTGGTCCCCCCTGGAAGAGGGAGCCGCGCGGCTTGAGCGCACCTACAAATCGTAACGCACCCAACCAAACGAATAGCCAAAGACTACAGGCGGTAGGCACCGTCGTCATCGCCGCCGCTTTGGGAAGCGAGGATACGTTTGACGAACTGAAGGAGTTCTTGCGGGTTGAACGGCTTGGTCAGATACATATCCGCGCCGTACTGATAGCCAGTCATTACGTCTTTGTCCTGCGCTTTGGCGGTCAGCATGATAACCGGCAGGTCGGTCAGGGTCGGATCGCGGCGGATATTGGCGAGCAGTTCAAAGCCGTCCATCTCCGGCATCATCACGTCGGACACGAGCAGGTCGGGTCGGCTCGCCTTGATTTTGGCGAGGGCTTGCGCGCCGTTGTTGGCGGTTTCCACGGTGTATCCGTGGCGCTCCAGGTTGACCTGAATCAATCGGACGATATTCGGCTCGTCGTCCACGGCTAAAATGCGAGGCATAGGGGTGTTCAAATTCCTTTCGTGTTCGGCCCACGGTTTAAGCCGCGACAGTGACACAAGTACCCGGTTTTGTCCCCTATTCTACGTCACGGAACCCGCCGCTGTCAATCGCGGCGCAGGAAGACGCGGTAGAGAATCTGAACAAAAAACGTCGCGCAAATCTGCGCGGCGTTTTTCGTTTGTTGGCAAATCTTGTTCTCGGTTTTTCAAGCATCTGCGATGCGCGCCGCTAGCGAGGGGTTCGCCACGCGCCCGTTGAGCAAGGATAGACAAAGCCCAAAAACGGCGCACGCAGTGACGACAACAGAAAAGGGAATCGCGGTTCCGTTGAAAAGCGCGCTCACCAGGCTACCGGAAAGCGCGCCGCACGCGAACTGGATGGTGCCGGACAAAGCCGAAGCCGCCCCGGCGAAGGCCGGATACGGCTCAAGGGAAAGCATCGAGGTGGTCGGACCGATCACGCCTTGCACGCCAACGCAGACGAAAAAGCACACGGCGACAAGCGGAAGACTGTCGAGGCCAAGAAGAACCGCGCTCAGCAGAACAAGCGCGCCGACGCTTTGCGTCGCGGCGGCGAAACGAAGCAAGCGCGTGGGGCCGAAGCGCCGGAGCAGAAACACGTTCGCCTGCGCCAGCCCAATCAGGCCGACCGCATTAAGCGCGAACATAAGGCTGTAAACGGCGGGCGCGACATGGTGCAGGGTGATGTAGATAAACGGCGATGTCGCAAGATACGCGAAAAGAAGCGCCTGGGAGAAACCGCCTGCAAGAACCGGAAGCATAAACGACGATTCGGAAAGAAGACGGCGATACGTCCGCACGGTTTCGCCAATTCCGCCCACGGAGCGCCGGTGAACCGGATGCGTTTCCTCCAAAAACAGGCTGACGTTGCCAAAGCAGACCAAACCCAGGAAGGCCAGAAACCAGAACATGGCCTGCCAGGGAAGATAAGCGGTCAAAAGGCTACCCAGAAGCGGCGCGAAGATGGGCGAAACGCCCAGCACGAGCATCATCAGGGCGAACAAGCGAGCGGCCTCCTCGCCGCTCCGAAGGTCGCGCACGACCGCCCGGGGAATTACCATTCCCGCGCACGCCCCGATTCCCTGCACAAACCGCATCGCGATCAGGGTGTTGATGTCGTGGGAAAGCGCCAAGCCGACCGATGCGAGCGAGAACAACAGCAAACCGATCATCAGCGGGAAGCGGCGCCCATAGCGGTCGGACAACGGCCCGTACGCCATCTGCCCCACCGCGAGCGCGACAAAGTAGCTGACCAGACTGTACTGGACGCGGCCTTCGCTGACATCGAGCGAGAGCGCAATCGCGGGAAAGGCGGGAAGGTACATGTCGATGCCCAAAGCGCCGAGCGCAGTGAGCGTTCCCAGCACAAAGGCGTAGCGCACATTCGAGTGAGCGGCGGGCGTTTTGATTTCGTTGGAATCGGTGATTTGCATGTTCATAGAGTTTTGCTGTGTCCTGCGCGCAAAATCTATCAACATCGAACGATTCGCCCAAGAAGGTGGTGTGAATGGAATTTACCAAACGTTTAAGTATACGCTTGTCGCGTAAAACGGCAAGCGAAACGCGCCTCGGTGAGTTGCCGCGCCGCGCCTACTCAGCGTATACTATGCGCAATCAGGCTTGTCGGTTCCCCTGCTTTTTCCTGCCGCGCGAACCGAAGCCGAACCATGTTGTTCACCCACCGGAGATTTTGCCGCTATGTTCCGTTCCGCCCGCATCGCCGATACCCCCGCCCCATTTTCGTTTCGCCGCGCGTTATCGCTTCTTGGCGCGGTCGCCGCGCTGTCCGCCGTATGCGTTATCGCGCTAATTGCGTTCGGGCAAGTCGGCTCCGCCGCGAAGAACCGCGCGCCCAAGCGCGTGCTGGTCGTTACGGTTACTAAAGGCTTTCATCACGATTCCATTCCAGTGGGCGAGCAGGTCGTGCAGAAACTGGCCGATGACAGCCGGGGGGCGTTTACGGTGGACTTCGCCCGAACCGACGCCGACCTGGCGCAAAAGATGACGCCGGGTGCGCTCAAATCCTACGATGCGGCGTTTTTCCTGAACACGACGGGCGATTTGCCGCTTCCCGACCGCGATGCGTTTATCCGGTGGGTCAAGGACGGCCACGCGCTGATCGGCGTTCACGCCGCCGCCGACACGTTCCACGGCTTCCCCGCCTACATTCAACTGCTCGGCGCGGAGTTCAAAACCCACGGGCCGCAGGTGGACGTGGTGTGTGAGGTCGAGGACCGCAAGCATCCGGCAACCAAACTGCTTGACGAAACGCTCGCCGTGCGCGATGAGATTTACCAGTTCCAAAACTTCGACCGCGCCCGCGTCCACGGCTTGCTCACGCTGAATGCGCACCCGAACGACAAAACGCCCGGCGATTATCCGGTCGCGTGGACCCGGCGTGATAACAAAGGGCGCGTTTTCTACACGTCGCTCGGACACCGCGACGACGTTTGGACGGCGCCGTGGTATCAAGCGCACCTGCTCGGCGGTATCCGCTGGGCGTTGGGGTTGGACAAAGGCGACGACAAGCCGCAGAAAAAGTAGCCGCGGAATCAGACGGCGCGTTCACCCAATGCCGTTTTGCGGCTTCTAACTCTGGCATGGCCTAACGCGAAGTTTAAGAGGCCCCCTAACCCCCAATAATGGGGGGACAAGAAAGACATAGCGGCGACGCCTTTACCTTCCGTACCAGCAGTTTTATATAGGGCGATTGGTTCTTGTCCTCCCATTATTGGAAGTTAGGGGGCCTTCTTCGCTTCCCGCTTCAGCGGGATGGAGGCGCCGCGCCGCTTAGCGAGACGGCTTCAGTCCCCTTGTGTTTTAACCACTCGGGAACATACCCCCCCCCGAAACCAATCCGCCGCGTGTAGGAGTGGAAACGTGCCGCTTCAACTTGATAGCAAGTCAAATGTTTCGCGGGCGATTTGGCGTTCCTCGTCGGTTGGGATGACCCAAACGCTTTCGCCGTCGCCCGCGCCGATAGCGGCGGGTTCGTTTCCGGGCGCGCTTTGGTTTCGCGCAGTGTCTACAGCAAAACCGAGGAAGTCGAGATTTTCGCAGATACGGGCGCGCATGGACGCGGAATGCTCGCCGATACCGCCCGTAAAGGCCAGGGTAAGGGGCGGGCCGCCAAGCGCAACGGCGTACGCCCCGATGTACTTGCGGACGCGGTACGCAAAACATTCGATGGCAAGCCCTGCGGCTTCGTCCCCCGCCAGTGAGGCTGTTTCCAGGTCGCGCATATCGCCGCTTTTGCCGCCGCTGAGACCGAGCAGGCCGCTTTGGTGGTTGAGCAGATCGTCCAGTTGATCGGGCGTCAAGCCCTCCTCGCGCAGAAGATGAAGCAAAAGGCCGGGGTCTACATCGCCGCTCCGGCTTCCCATGACAAGCCCTTCCAAAGGCGTAAAGCCCATGCTCGTGTCCACACTCCGCCCGCCCTGGACGGCGCAAACGCTCGCGCCGTTGCCCAGATGGCAGAGGATGACGCGCGCGGCGCGGGCGCTGTCGGTGAGGCAATGGGCCAGGCGGTCGGAAACGTAGCGGTACGAAATGCCGTGGAAACCGAAGCGTCGCAAGCCAAGCCGGTCCGAGAGTTCGGCGGGTAGGGCGTAGCGCGCGGCGACCGGGGGCAAATCGTGATGAAACGCGGTATCGAACACGGCGACCTGCGAAACGCCCGGCAAAGCGCGCAAGGCTGACTCGATACCAGCGACGCCCGCCGGATTGTGGAGCGGCGCGAGCGCGCTTAGATCGCGTAGCTCTTGCAGAATGGCTTCGTCCAAAACGGTCGGCGCGCGGAACCGCGCGCCGCCATGCACGATACGATGCCCCACGGCGTCAATCGTGACCGCGCCGCCCGAAGGCGGTTCGGGCGGCGTGGTAAGCCGCTCGATAATCGAACGCGCCGCCTCTCCCACGGAATCCCCGGCGACCGCCTCTTTGATCGGCGGGCTTTCGCCGCGCGTGAACGTCAGTTCCGCGTTCGCCTCGCCGATGCGCTCTATTTTGCCGTGCGCGAGAACGCTTTCCGGTTCCGTCTCGCCTGTCTCGGACGCGGCAAGCCCGTTCGCGTCCATCGCGAACAAACGAAATTTCAAACTGGAACTGCCCGCGTTTAGAACTAAAAGATTCATGTTTTATCCGTTGCCGAGTTCGCCGTGTAGAACCAACCGCGAAACAAAATACAAATAAGTTCCGCACAGGTTACCAGGTTACTAGATTACCGCCCCGCTACCCCTTCGCCGCCCGCGCGACGGCGGCGAGCGCTTCGCCCCATCGTCGGTGCGTGGACCAGCGATGCAGGCCGAGAAGGTGCGGCGATGTTTGCGATGCGCCGTGATCTTCGGTCAGCGCCATTCGGTAGCCCGCATCGCGGGCGGCGACCGCGACCCGGTTATCCCACTTGCCGGACGGGTACGTCACAAAGCGGACCGTGTGACCGAGCGCGTCTTCCAGACGGACCTTTGACTCCCACAGATCGCGCCGCAGTGCGGGCGGCGGCAAACGGCGCAAATCGGGCGGGTGGGTGTGCGTTTGGCTGACGACACGGACCGCGCCGCCGCGCTCCATTTCGGCGAGTTGATCGTACGTGCAGTGCGATTTGCCGGTGCGAACGCCCACATATTTGGTATGGGCGGACACGGCGAACGGCCAGCCGCGAGAGGTGAGAAGCGGAAACGCATGGTCGTAGATGCCCACGGTGTTGTCGTCGAAGCACAAAACGCACGCCCCGGGCGGCGGAGCGGGCGTTCCGGTCGCAAGGTACGAGTACAAATCATCCAGCGCGATAGGCCGCCCGCCCGCATCGTCCAAGCGCGCCATTTGCGCCTCGAACTCGCGTATTGTCGTATCGAACCAGACAAGTTTCGTCGCAGGAACGATGTCATGCCACACAAGAACATGAATCGCGCGCCCCTGCACGGCGTCGCGGCGGGCCGAAGCGCAGACCGTCGGTAAGGTATTAGGCGACGGCATGGTTTACGGCGTTGTCCCGGCGGGTTTGGCTTTCGCGGCGATAAGCGGCGCGGCCTTGCGGTAGGAGGGGGGCAATCTCCGGCCATCGGCGGGCGTGATACGAATGTTGCGGTAAAACACTTCCGCCCCCTCGGATTGAAACGCGATTCGGCCCGCTGTCAGCGGCCCGCCGCTTCCGTCCCGGCCCCGTGTAACGCCGGTCGCGACATTGACCAATTTCTCGTTCACGATGTTCAGGATAACATCGCCTTTGCAGAACACCGTGATCGTGTTCCACTCACCGCGCCCTTTTTCCGCGTTCTCGCCGCGAACCACGCGGTCGTTTTGCCGCTTGCCATTCGCCACGGACGACACGCCGCCGATGTGGAAAATATCGCCGAAATCGTTCTCCTGAATTTGGCACTCGAAACTCCGGGGCCACACGGTATCCGGGCCGGTGATATGAAGGAGAACGCCGGAATCGCGCACGGCGGTTTCGCGCGGGACGTAGCGCGCCTCGCCCCATTTAACCTCGAAGGTGAGTTGGTAGTTCGTATACGGGGCGACGGTCGCCAGATACCCGAACTCCTTGCCGGAAACTTTAATAGCGGGCTTGCCGCCGTCCGCGACGATGCCAAACACCGCATCCGGGTCCGCATTCACGCCGCGCGACGGCAAGAACGTGTACCATCCTTTGAAGTCGCGCCCGTTCCACAGCGTGACGGTTTTGGTCGGCGCGATGGGGCTTGCCGAATCCGGCTCCGGCGCGCTCGCGCCCGGCGGAATCGCGACAGGAAGCGGCGCGGTTTGCGCCCGCGCGAATGGGGCGAAGCAGAACGCCCCGGCGATCGTGGCGGCGGTAACGAGGCGGCGAAGCGTGGACATGGCGAGAAAACCTTTCGATCTTGGAAGCGGCGCGGCGGTGTCGTGTGCGTAATTACTCTTTGGTATTCCCAAAGAATACGGCAACCTTTGCATCCCGAGGGTCTAAAGCCCTCTGACGCGGCATATACAACGTCTTATCGCTACTTTTCAATCAAATAATAAAGCGCGTTGGGCAATAGCGTTATCCGTTTCCCGCTACCGACCGGAGCGGCGTTTCTCATGGGGTAGCCGTTCGCATCGAGCGGCGTGACGCGAAGCGCGCCCGCATCCGCGCGCGTGAGCGCAACGGTTCCCGAAGCGTTTCGGACCAGGATCGGCGCGCCGCCCAAATTCGTGATTTCCTGCAACTGCGGGTAGTCGCCGGTCGGAGCGGAGCGCGTCAACCAGCCGTAGTTTTTGTCCTCGGTCGCGATTTGGAGCAACATTCGGGCGGATGATTTGATCGGCTTGTTGTCCAGCGCGACCAGAACGACGCTGCCATATTCGAGCGGCGTGTTGATCGTCATATCGGGAAGGGTCAGGGTTCCGCCACGGCTCAGATAGCCGGTCGCCCCTTGCGCCTGCGGGGCGAGTAGCGCAACCCGTCCGTCGTTCCAGTTCCACATCAGTTCCCCGGTCGCCGACCGCGCGGTTTTTTTCGCCGGGTCGAGATATTGAGACAGGTCGGCGGTTTGTACGCGGCTCGTTCCCCCTCCCGCGAACTGGATTTTCACCGGCCCGACAAGCGGCGCGAGCGGGTCAATCGCAACCTTGTCGCCGGATGTTTCCGCCATCTTGCCTTTCGGGATGTCTTTGGCGCGGAACTCATCCAGGTTCACCGGAGCCGTAACCGGCCCGCCCTTTAACGCCCACAGGTCGGGTAAGGCGAGTTGGGCCGACACCACCGGCGGCGCGGTTTGCACGAGGCCGTTGCGGAAGATCAACGCGGCGGCGGGGAATTGCCCCAGCACGACCGGCGTTTGCAAATCGAAC
>CAXUMS010000054.1:0-26875 GCA_964252165.1 uncultured Armatimonadaceae bacterium | reverse complement strand
GGAAAACATGGAGACTTAGATCATTTCAATTGAGGTACGGCCTGTCGGCGTTAATCGAAACCGGAATTTGAAAACAGGGGCCACTTCAACCTTCTCATCGACCAGAGTGGAAGTTGCATGTTCCGTCCGCAGAGTATTTGGGTACTGATGTAAGTAGAACTTGTTTAACGGGAATGTAGGTGCGAAGAACAGCGCGCGCGCCTTGCCTATCGAATTTTCTTCACCCCCGCTCTCTGGCCTCACAGCGGCTTCCTAAACCTCGCCTTGCCAGAGCAGCATCGTAAGAAACTAAGAAACAAAGGCATTCCATCCCAACAAACAACCCCAGGCAAAAACAAAAAGCGGAGATACCGTTTGCAAGCCCTGAGGAGCAGTTCCGCCTGCTCATGGAGTCGGTCATTGACTACTCCATTTTTTTCACCGACCCGGACGGCTATATCATGACCTGGAACACGGGTGCCGAACGCATCCTCGGTTGGACCGAGGCCGAGATAATCGGGCAAGATGCGCGCGTTATCTACACGCCCGAAGATCGTGCCAAAGGCAATGATAAATGGGAGTTTGACACCGCCACCTCCGATGGTCGCGTCCAGGACGAGCGGTGGCACATCCGCAAAGACGGCTCCAGATTCTGGGGCAGTGGCATCCTGACCGCGCTGAGGGACGAGGCAGGCGCGTTGCGCGGGTACTGCAAAATCCTGCGCGACTTGACGGTGCAGCACGAGGCCAGGGTGAGGGAGCGCCGGTTCGTGCGCGAGATGCTTTTCTCGCTGACCGAGGGACGGCTACGCTTGTGTGAGACGGAAGCGGATCTACCCGCCCCGCTTGCCGCTCAAGGTGACGTCCTGGAATTGTCGCCCTCGACCCTGCGCCGACTCCGCATCCATACCCAAGCCGTTGCCGCATCGTTAGCGTTGCCTATGATACGGGTTGATGACCTTATCACGGCGGTAGGTGAGGCGTCGATGAACGCCGTTGTACACGGGTCACGCGCCACAGGCATGGTGCGCGCCGACACCGCAACTGGTGTGGTGCAGGTTTGGATTACCGATAAGGGGAGTGGGATCAGTGACGAGGCGATCCACCGCGCCACGCTTGAGAAGGGCTTTTCTACCGCAGGGACGATGGGACATGGTTTCTCCTTAATCCTTGCCACAAGCGACCGCGTGTATCTACTCACCAGCCCGCAAGGTACTACGGTTGTTGTGGAACAGACGCGCCAGACGGCTCCCCCTGCATGGCTTGCGAGGGCATGACAACCCGACTACGGGTCGTAGCCTCTGCCGGTTTCCCTTCGCGAGATCGCCGAGCGCGTTTTGCACCAGCGTGGTTTTGCCGGTTGGCGAGAAGGGATGTGGCGTTGTCCATCTCCTGCCCGTACAGCGCGAGGTCTTTGCCGGTCGCGCCGCGCGCTTTGTCGTGGGCTTTCAAAAGAAGCGAGCCGGACCCGCAGGCCGGGTCGTGGATGGTCTGGTCGGAGTCGGTCGCCCCGCTCACGCCCACCACCTTCGCCACCACCCGCGAGACTTCGGCGGGCGTGTAGAACTGCCCTTTGCTTTTGCCCGATTCGGTGGCGAAGTGGCGCATCAGGAACTCGTACGCACGCTCGAAGGCGAGCTGGGATTGCGCCACCTTCGCCATCGAGGTCGCCTGCTGTAGCAGGGAGCGATAAACATCCGAAAGCGCGCCGCTCATCCAATCGAAAAGCTCGAAGCCGGTGAATTGATTGGAAAGAAATTCGATCGTGTCGCGGGCCTGGCTCTGCTGCGTTTCGGCGATCGACACCTCCTGCTGGACGATCTGAGTCTCGTCCTGCGCCAAAACGATCTGTTGCTTGCCGATTTTCGAGTCCTGCATCGCGATCAGGCTTTGTAGCTGCCAGTCCTCGACCCGGCGCTCGTAGCTTGCTTGAAGCGAAGCGATCCCGATGTTCGCCTCGGCTGTCGCGGTCAGGGCATTGAATCCCGCCCCCGCCAGTGCGGCGATCGCTACCGCCCCGGCTCCCGCAACCGCCGCTCCCGCGCCGACGCTGGCGGTCGCGGCGGTTACAGCCGCCTGCGCGATCTGCGTGGCGGCGCTGGCCGCCCCTGCCATAGTCTTCGCGTCTTCAAGTTGCCGATAGCCGGTCAGCATGGACTCTTCGTATTCCGAAGGCCCGGCGCTGATCCATTGCTGATACGTCGAGAATTGAAGACCGGCGCGCTCTTCCTGAAGCTGCGCCAGACCGACGCCGTGCGTCGCCTCGGAGAGGCGCAGGTTTTGGAGGCGCACCTGCGACTGCGTCAAGGCAAGCTCCTGCCGGGCCTTCTGCAGAGTGAACGAAGCCTCGTCGCGCATTCGCGCCGCAGAAAGGAATTGCGCTTCGACCTGAGCGGCCTGTTGGGCCAGCTCCTTGGCCCGCGCAATCAGAACCGAGTAGCGATAAACGGTCGGGCGCGCCGCGCCGACGCCCGGTAGCGAAAGCTGACCGTTGACGATAACCGGCATTCCCGTCACGGTATCCGTGACCGCCGCGTAGGCGGGAATTTCCCGCTGAATCCCGGCGATGTTGCGGCCCGTCCGTAGCTTGCGCAATGTCAGTTCGGCGTGCGACCGCAAGGCGGCGAAGGTCGGATTCGGCGGAATGCAGAATTGAAACGAAGGCAGGGCGACCGGACTACCGGGAGCCGATAAGATCGTCATCGGGATTCCCGCCGGAAGGACTGGCGCTCCGCCTCCCCCGCCTACAGGCAAAGCGTCTCCGAGAGAAGAGTTCAGCTTTGCGTTCGTAATCCATTCGCTGGCGGAGGCGACCGCCGTCGTCGCGGCGCTTTTAATCGCCTTTTCCACGGCGGGATCGGTCAGAAGGCCGCTGTACGCTTTGGCCAGGGCCGCAGGCCGATCCGTGATCGCCGCGCCGGTGGTAAATGTCGTGGACGCCGTCGCGAGGGCGTTGTTCTTTATCTCGGTCAGTTCGGGTAGCAATTGCGCATAGGACTTGCCGCTTCCGATGAGGGTTTTCAGCTTGTCGAACGTCACTTTTCCGAGCGGGCCGCTGCTCACCTGTCCCTGGGTCAGCTCCTCGGCAATCTGGCCCAGCGCGGCGGCGACCTCCGGCGGAACATCGGCCCCGGGCTGGATTTTGAGGGCCGCGATCACCGCCTCGCACGTTCCGAGATGCCGCTTCATCTCGGGGGCGTCGCACAGGGCGAGGGCGGTTTCGGAGAGAAGTCGGGCGCGGACCAGCGATTCCGGCGTGTCGTTCGTGAACTCGGAATCGGCGAAATCGTTCAGGCAACGGACAATCGTGGCGATGGCGTAGCGCGTGTATGCATAGCGCCGAGTCGCCGCAATGGAGTGGGGATTCAGGGGATCCAGCAGCCAATCGTCCGCGTTCTGATAAACGCCGGTTTCCGCGAGGCTCGAATCGAGGGCCAATCCGTAATCGATAAATCGCTCCCCTTGCGCCGCCCGATAATCATAAACTGTTGAGAACCAGTCCAGAGCCGCGACGTATTCGCCCGAGGATTGCATGCAAAGGCCCAACTGCCAGGGGACGAGCCGATAAGCCTCGACAAGGTAGGCGAGGATCGTGGCCGAAGCCGCCTGGTTCTGTTGATACACCCCTTTGATGCTGTAGGCTCGTCCCTGCAACGCCAACTGAGCGCCGCCGCTGGGGATGTTCACGATGCTGGACAGAACGGGAACGACATCGAGCTTGCTGGAGCCGATCAGATCCCCGGACACGTCCTTGCACTGAAAGGCGTAGCTATGCCCCGCCTTTTTCGGGGCGACGAAGAAGTTCGGCGCCGAGCCGCTGTGGGCCGCCAGTCCCTTAATGCTCGGGGAGGGAATCAGCGCCGGGCCGGGTCCGGCGCTTTTGCGGAACTTGCGATAGATTGTCTGCCCGTCTTCATCGTAAAAAAGGAAGATCGACGGATCGAAAGGGTCACCCGGCAAAGCGCCACGGAATTGGGCAGGATATTCTCCGACATCCCAGGCTCCGGCGGGCGCCTGATTCAAATACACGCGGCGTGATTCGACCGGGGACGGGTGATAACTGTCAGGAAGATCCCGGTGTCCATAGACAATCCAGAGCGAATTTCCGACGCTGAGAGCCGCCTCGACTTCGTTGACTCGTTCGGGGGTGACGAAGCCATTGCGGGAGAAGCGCGGCGCGATCTGGTAGGACGACCATAGCTCCCCGTATTTGTCGCTCCATCCGTCCGCGTTCGCGTTCAATCCCCGAACGTAGAGGTTGAGGGTGTGCAAAGGCGCATGCAGAGCCAACCTTGGCGGATCCGTGGCGCGATCGGACTGCACCGGCAGAATGGTCAGCCGATTCACCGGGATCTGTTTCTCCGCGCCCGTTCCGGGTTCAATGAACGTCGGCATGTCCGAAATTTCGATGAGGCCGCCTTCCCAGGCGTCGTCGCGGCCATAGCGCCGGGTATCGAAGCGCGCGCGCTTGAGCTTGCGACCGGAAGGATCTTCGATGAGCAGGAAGAGGTAGATATGATGCTGGTTAAGACTGGCATCCATCCAGGGCAAAGCCCCGACGATATGCGTCACCTTGAACGGCGGCGAATCGTCTTTGGCATCCTTTGGCGTCAGCGGCGCCTGCTCCCAGAACGTTTGTCCGTAGCCCGAGCGGTCCGCGCCGTCGATGGCTGACCAGTAGACTTTGCCGGAAGTCGTGACGCCGAACATGTAGGAGGGCGAGCGACGAACCGTTGCGGCGATTTTACAGGGATCGCCCGCCGCGAGGTCCGTCAAGGCGACGCATGTCGCCTCGACAGTGAGGGAATCCACATCGCGCAAATAGTTGGAATAGGTTCGCGCCAATTTGCAGGCGTCTTCGGGTTGCAGCCGCTTGGTCGGGCGCGACTGCTCCGCCAGTTCGCGGAACGCGGGCGTGGACCTGGTCACCAGCGAAGGAAGCAGCAAATTTTCCGGATAAAGCGTGACGAACACGGGTGAGCGCCAGGTCGCATACGAGCCGATCCACTTCCACTCCACGTCGAAATCGGGGGCGTCGAGCGTCAGAGTGTCCGAGGGAACCAGCGCCCAATCCTCCCAGGCTCCCGCCCGGAAGGCCCGACGCCAAATTTTGCCGTTTCGCAACGCAAAAACATCGAGCGCGTTTGTCGCGTCGGAAACCACCGCAGGAGTTCCGTTGATCTTAGGCTCCGAAGGGGCGACTCCGGCATCCAAATCGACCCAGGGGTTCCAGACGCCCTCCCACGATTTGCGCCAAAGATGGCCCGAGCGGTTTTGAAATAGATCGATCTTGTCGGTATCGCGAGAAACCGCCGCGCTGGCGTAAGGAAACAGGCCGTCGATCAATTCGGTCTGCCAGGCTCCGCCCTCGCGCCAAAGATGGGTCATGTGGGTTGGGTCGGCTGTTGTGGCCGCGAGAAACAGATCAATTCGCGTCCCGTCCCACGAGACGACGGCGGGGGAGGTCGGAGCCGTCGCCGGGGGCGACGGTTCCCACGCGCTCCAGGTCACGCCGTCTCCGGCGCGGGTCAAAAGCGTTTGATCGCCGCGATGCGCGGCGAACGCCTGAATCTGGCCCGAAGCAAGAACGACGCCCGCCGGATTGAAGGTGATGTCCAGCGCGCCCGCCGGACTCGACGCCAAATCCGCATCGGTGTCAACGCGCCGCCAATCGCGCCAGGTAGTATGCTCGAAAGGCCGAAACCAGAGATGACTGTCGCTACCTCGAATCAGTAGCGAAAGATTGCCGTCCGGGGTCGTCAATGCAATCGGGTCGCCGTCGCTTCCGCCGGAGAAGCCGCTCGATCCTTTTCCCGGAATCCGCCCGATGGCGCGCCACGAGCGCCATGCGCCGTCCCAAACGCGGCGCCAGAGAAGATCATCCTCCCCGCGTCCGATAAGATCGATGCGTCGTTCGCCCTGCGCCGCGGCGCAAATCGAAATCAGCGGGGCGGAGGAGGAAAGGGAGTTCTGCGCCAGTTGACCGGTTCGCAAGCTGAAGAGCAACTCCTGCAGGCTTTCGATCGCTTGAGCGTCGCGGGTCGTGATCAGCGTTCCCCCATTTAGAAATTCGATTAGCAACCATTTGGTCAGCCATTTCGCCCGCTCTTCGAGAGTGGCCCCCGGGGCGTCGGTCGCCGCGATCAAAGCCGTTCTCAAAATCGGCAGAGCCGTTTCTTCCACTTGGCTCACCGCCCCGCTCAATGCTGAGGCCGTTTCCGAGTCTTGTCCCAAACGCGCTTCGAGGACATCCGCCCAGGAGCGGCGCAGATTCCGGGTCGAAAGCCAAAGCGGTCCGTCAATGCCGACAGACGAAGCGGGGGCGTTCGCCAAATCGCCGTTCGATTGAAAATGCTCCGGTGAAAGCGTCAGTTTCGCAGTCCGCTCTTCAAGCCGCCACTGCGCGTACTGAAGCCGTTTCCGGGCGTCGGTCAACGTGGCGTACGCCAAAGACCATTCGGCATCGAGAACCGTTTGCCCGTCTCGAAGGATTGCCAGCAGGGAAGCGAGGAAAGCGAAGGATCCCGCCTCCAGCCCCAGCGATTGCAGGCGTTGGGCGATGCGCTCACCTTTTTTTGCAAGACGTCCAGCTCATCGAGTTTAGGCGCGCCGACGGAGCCGTCCAGGCTAAGGGACTGCGAAACGATCACGGCGAAGCCCGACAAGCCGTCCGCCGCCGCTTCTCGCGCCGATTGAAGGGCGTTGCGCCGGTCTTCCAGCCATTGTGTGCGAGAAAGCCAAAGGTCGAAAGCCACATCGCCGGGACGAGGGTTGCGCAGATCGTCCAGACCGATCACCTGGGGATCAATCAGCGGAGGGGAAGGCGGCGCATCCGGGGTTGGCGGCGTTTCAGGGCAGTCCTCACTCTTCCAAAGATCCCGCAGATGCGCCCTGCGCCAGATCAGCAGGGAAGGCGTGAGGGAAACGCTGAGGTTGACGAGATCGTCCGCCTTGTAATCGAGGGCGATCGTTCCGGAAAGGCCGCTGGCGTTCGCGGGAACGAGCCGAAGGGATCCTTGTCCTGTCTCCAATTCGCCGCTGGCGACGGGCTTCGTTCTTTCGGGGTCGGAATAAACGAAAACGTTGAAGGCGTCGGGCGCGCTTTTCACAATGCCGAGATGAACCCGCCCCTCGACATCCGTGTTTCGATTCCACGAAGCTCCCGCAAAGCTCCATTCCGTGATCTGGTTCTGAGCATCGCCGAACTTGACGCCCGTGGAAAGCCGATTTCGCTCCGTGTCGCCCAGGCCGAACAGCGCTTCCAAAGCCCGCTCGGATCGGAAAGCGGAACCAGCGGATCGAGGTAAAGACGATCCAGTTCGTCCCGGCGCGGAACCGCCGCAGTCGTCGTGAGACGGATGCCCAGGCGGGACGCGAGCGCGGCGCGGTCGCCCGGCTTCGCGGTTCGCGCACGCCGAATGTCCTCGTAATCCACGCCGTTTTGGGTCAGCAATTCGATGTAGGCCGTCAGTCGGTAGCTCGCCTCGGCGTCGGCCAGGGATTTTTCCAGAAACGAGTCGAACAGCGGGCGCGCCCCGAGGTAACTGCGAAGCGTCTCGACCGCCAGTCGCGCCTGATGCACCTTGACGCTTGCGGCGGAGCAATCGAGCGGCAAGGCCGAAAAGGGCTGATGAAACCGCGCTTCGAGGAACGGAGTATCAATCGGCCCATCGCCAAGAACATGCTTCAACGTGTAGTCCAGCAGACTGGCGAGATAGGCCCCGGGGCTGACGGCGGCCTCGCAATCCTCGCAACTGCAACGATCCTGAAAACTATCGGCCATTTTGTTGATCCTTGGAAAGTCGAGGCGAATCGTAGCCGTTCGCGCTGTCCGCAGCCATTCCGGCCAGCATCAGCGACATCAGATCGCTTTGCGCCTTGGCGGCGACATGCAACTCCAGAACGCGGGTATCCGTGAGATTTATTTCGGAATTGACGGAAGCGGGAGGGGACAAGGAAGAAACGAACGTGCTGATCGGGGTATCCACGATCGCGAGAACGCTTTCGTAATTATGCTGAAGCAGGGCGTCCGCTTCGCTCGCGTTCTCGGTCAGGCGATCGAGATCCGCGAACGCGTCCAGACGGCGAACCACGGCGGAATCCAGAAGCGAAGCCTTTGGATCGTTGACGAGGCCGCCGATCCTGCGGATGTCGGCCAGCGTGCGCACGCCGAAAGCGCGGTCGAGAGTTTGCAACGTGTCGTCCGGCAGATCGATCCGGCCCCCATCGCGCATCTGTTGCAATGTGGGGGCGGGAATGGGCGGCGGAATGGCGAGGACGACTGCGCTTTCGTTGTCGGATTGCAAAGCGTAGGTTGCGCGAGCGGCGTCGGCGAGGCCGGGGCCGCGTATCTCGAATTTCAGATTGCGAGGCCCCGCTTCGGCGAAGAATTCGACGGAGAATTCGCCTTGAGGGTTGGTCACATCCGTACCGAGACCGCGATCGTTCGCGTCGGCGTCGATGCTGGCGACGACGTAGCCGGGGAGCGGCTCATGGGTGTCCTCGCGCTCCAGGCGAAACAGCGCAATGCGCTCGGTTAGACAGGATCGGCGGGATCGGGCGAGCCGGAATGAAAGACGTAACCGGCGCGATGCGCAAGCAGCGTTTGAAACTCCGCAGGGTATTCGGCGGCGTCTGCGCCGGACGGCCAGACCGGATTTCCCGTCGGCGCGAGGTAGACGGGGATGGTCGCCGCGCCGTAAGCCTGTTCCAGAATCTCCTGGGTGAACGCCAATCTTTCCGTTTTGGAGACAACTCCGAATTTCCCGATTTCGCCCAGCGGCAGGCCCTCGAAAGCGGGGCCGTCGTAAAAACGGAGGGATTGGGCGAAAAGTTTGAGATCCGAACTGGCATCGCGAATTTCGGCGAGGTCGAAGACGCTTTTGCCGCTGGCGTTCCGAATCTCGAAACGGGTCGAGCGAGCGACGCGATTGTGGATATGCGTCGCCGGATCGAGCGGCTCTGCGTACAGGGTGCGCGAGTAAGTGGCAAGGCGCCCGTCCGCCAGCGCATCGCCCGTTTTCCATCCGCGCTGGCAGGCGATTTCCACTTGCGCCGACGCTCTGCCGAAGGGATCGAACTTGCCCCCGTTGTTGTCGTCCGTGTACCGCAGGAACGAAAACCGGCTGATCGGGTCCGTCCCGCGCTCCCAGTGCGTGGTGCGCTGGGCGATGGTGTGCGGAAAGAAAATGCGCAAACGCGG
Organism: uncultured Armatimonadaceae bacterium; assembly: GCA_964252165.1. GTDB lineage: Bacteria > Armatimonadota > Armatimonadia > Armatimonadales > Armatimonadaceae > CAXUMS01. Next base: position 17,694 of record CAXUMS010000054.1, on the reverse strand, counting down.
CGGCTCCCCGGCCTGAAGGGGCGAGAACTCGTGCAATCCGTAGGCGCATTCGCTGACCGAGTAAGGGCGATCCTGCCGCTCGGTTCCGTCCAGAGCGTACAGCTCCGTGCGAAGAATGCCGCCGCGCAACGCTCTCAAGGCGTCCCGTTGAATGCGCCGTCTTTCCGGCGAGGGCGGCATGGCTTTTAGAAACGCATTGATCGTCTCGGCGTGAGAAAGCGAATGGGGATCGCCGCTCCAATACCGGGACGACCGGTCCCGCTCCTCCCAGTCGCCGAATTCATCCCCCACGGGTCCCTGGTGAAACCAGGTTTTCGTCAACGTCGGCGGCGAGAAATGCTCGGGATCCACGCGGGCGAAGAGCGCCGCCGCTCCATGAAGTCCCGCTCCCTGATAGCCTTCCAGAGTTTCAGAATCGCGCTGCTCCACCATCCCGAACCCGCGAAATTCCCGCTCCGCTCCATCCCAGTAGCCGTCGTGATAAAAGTAGCGTGTGGTCAGCTTATGCCGCGAGAAAAGATCGATCTGCTCGACGCGCGAGACGACCTGCACGGGGAAAGGAAGCGTCGTATCCCACCGCGCGGAAAGGCCGCTCCGCCGATCATTGAGGTAGAATTGCGTCGAAGGCGCATACTCTACAAGAGTGGCGGCTCCGATATGATTGTTCATCTCCGTCAGAAGATACGGCTTTCGCCCGCCGGTGAAGTCGAGGAAGAAAAACCGATCCTGCGTTTGACCATCCGCGTCGCGCGTCCAAAGCGCGCCACTGATGCCGGTACCCAGCAGATCCGCAAGACGAACGGCGTCGGTATCGCGCACGGGCGGCGTGCCGGTGATGACGATCGGATCGCTCCAGCGATTTCCGCACTGATTCACCCAAAGCGTCACGTAAGTATCGTCAATGTAGATCAGATCCGCCAGGCCGTCGCCGTCCACGTCGCCCAGAAGAAGACGTCGCGGATCGTACCCGTAAGGAAGCCGGGGCGCGTTGCGCATCTGGACGCGCTTCCCCCAGGCGTTTCGCCCGACGTGACCCAGATTCGGCCAGTATTCCACAGAGTTGTCGTGGAGAAAAACGACGTCCTGCAAGCCGTCCCCGGTGAGATCCGCCCACTTGACGCGTGGATCGGAAAATCTGACATTGGGGAAAAGATCGAGATCCTTTCGCCCCAGCCAACGGGCGCTCGACCAGCCCTTGACCGGGTCGTTGAAGAAGCGCTCCAGCCGCGTTCCGGAGCGAACCGCGTCGGTCACGCCGTCGCCGTTCAGATCGACCAGCTTTACCTCCGGGTCTTCGAGGTTGAACGATGGCGCCTGACGATAGCGTTGAAATGAGCGAGCGCTCCACTCTCCCTCGAAGCTGAGCGGAAAGTATCCTGAAATCGCCTCCTTCGTCACCAGAAGATCCGTCCGCCCGTCTCCGTCCGCATCGATGAACTGCACGCCCGCATCCCCGAGAGCAAGACCCGCCGGCGCGTTTTTCATTGTGCGAGGCGGATCGAAGCGGCCCGACCCGAGATTGCGCCAGTAGCGAACTCCGTCATGAAGCTCCACGAAGTCGGGAAGGCCGCTACCGAAGAGATCAACCATCTCCATGTCGGGGTGGGCCAGGGAAAGCGGCGGCAACTCCGCTCCGATGACGGGCAAAAGATCCGTTCGCTCGGGATGAAAGCCGGAGTAGCCAAATTCAAGAGGCGGCAGGGCCTGAGTCTTGCTTCCATCGTAGCCCGTGACGGCGGCGGAGTTCAGCAACGAGACTCCGTTGGGCGGTTTTTGATTTTCCAGTTTCCGAACGCGCGCCGCTACGATGTCACGGCGTTTCACAAGGGCGGCGTCCCGGGGCGAGGCACTGACCTCCGCTTCTAAGCGGGAAAGCCTTTCCTCGGCGGTAGGAAGTTCGTCGTCGAGATAGGTGAAATCATAGGAGCGGATTAGTGATGGTCCCGCAGCGGAGGCATGTGTGCGAACGAGGATTTGGGCGCATCGCTTGCGGCTTCGGATCTCGAATCCCGAACGGTAGCTCGTCTGGGCGTCCGGCCTCAGCTCGTAGACGAATTCCACGGTGACCAGATACTTTCGCTCGCCATCGGCATCCGCCGTATCAATGTAGCGAATGTGCGACAGATAATTCTGATCCCAATGATGAGGGCCTTCTTCGCCCGTGTCCCGTTCGTATTCGTACTCAATCCGATTGCCGAAAAGCGTTGCGCCCGCTTCTCCCGACAACGTCTCGATGGGAACGAGATCTTCCGAGCCGGAAAGAAGGAACACGTCCTTCGTGTCGTCGTAACAAGGCGCGCCGTGACTGGTCTTCCGACTTATGCCCGGGATGCTCAACCCCCAGCCGACGCCGAAAGGGCCGTTGCCGTTTCCCGTGCTGTAGACGAGATTAAGTTGCGGCTGAAAGTTGCTCCTGCCTGGCGGCAGGGCAATGGGAACGCTAAAATTGCCCGTCCCTGTGAACAGATCCGGCGAAAATTTCTCACCCATTCCGGAAAGCGCACCGCCGCCTTTCGGCAACGAAATGATTTCCGCAGGACTCGATTTCGATGACATGGCGAATTTCCTCACCGCCGTCAGCCTGAAAAGGAGATTCAATCCAGGATTGTTTTTTGATTAACCCTCACTGTAATAAATTCCTCTTTATCAAAACGAGATAACACGGCAGTATTTATGCGTCTTTGTTTTGCACCGCCTGTTTTCACCTTGATTTTCGTTGATGTTAGTCTACCTTAGTTTTTCAAAAGCGGAAGCGAGGCTGACGCCGCGTTCATAATCGCATGAATACGTTATCCTCGCTTTGGCAATACATTTCTTAGTTTTTTATATTTTTGGACAATTGAAATATTCGAGAAATGGCTTGCCGTACTTGCTCAGCCAAGTTTTTCGGAAACAATGCCATGCTACCTCCTGTTGACGGGAAAATGTAGTCGTGGTATATTCCGCTATCACGGATTAGCAACCTCGTGCTGACTCTGCAACGAAGTTTAGTCCTATGGCGAGAAATTCACAGACGAATACGCTAACGCCGCCGCCGCGCGCCTTTCCCCCAACGATTGCGACCATCGCCGCTCACAGGGGTGTGTCCCGAGCGACCGTAACGCACGTTCTAAACGGCAGAGCGACGGAGATGCGTATCCGGACGGCGACACAGCATCGCGTTCTGGAAGTCGCCCACGAACCGGGTTACCGGGCGAACGCCTCGGCGCGGGCCGTCCGGGCGGGCCGTTTTGGAAACATCGCGCTCGTGCAATCGCTACTCGGGCAGTACCTGCTTAGTGAACTGCTCCACGGGCTGACACAGGCGCTTGCCGACAAAGACCTACATTTGGCGCTGACACAGGTTTCGGACGCGGTTATCGAAGAAGAATCCTACCTGCCGCACACCCTGCGCGACCTGTCCGTGGACGGCGTTTTGGTCAACCGGCACATCGGGCCTACGCTTCCCTACCTCCAGCGGATTCGTCGCCTGCGAATACCGGCGGTCTTCCTGAACGCCAAGCAGGAGTTCGACTGCGTTTACCCCGACGACCTCGCGGGCGGACAAACGGCGACGGAGTTTCTGCTGGGCCTCGGACATGAGCGTATCGCCTATGTTGATACCGAGGAGCCGGAAAACAAGCATTACAGCAAGGAAGATCGTCGCTCCGGCTATGAGCGGGCGATGATGTCGGCAGGTAAGTTCCCCCGGCTATACTTCCTTCCCCGGGATTGGCGGGGGGCGGGCCAGCCGAGCGGGGATCAGCGTGTGGAGGCGGTGCGGCGACTGTTTCTGTCGCGCGGCGATCGTCCGACAGCGGTGATCGCGTACGAACTGGCGGCGACAATGGCGGTGGTTCGCGCCGCGTACTCGTGTCGCCTGCGGATACCGGAAGACCTTTCCCTAATACAGTTCCATCACGCGATTGACGACCGTTTTTTTGTCCCCATTCACACCATAAGCAATGCAATGGAAACGGTCGGCGGAAAAGCCGTGGACATGCTTCTCGAAAAGATCGAAAGGCCAGATGTTCCCCTGGTCGCCTGCGTCGTGCCGGTGGCTATGCTGGAGGGAGCGACCTGCCTGCCGCCGCGTTCCTGACGAAACAACGCTATTGAGCGTCCGAAACCGGCTTCGACGCCGCGTACAGGCGGCCCGATGCGCCGCAAGGTATATGACTACTCCGCGCTAAAGGAAGTTTGAACAAAGGCGTTTGAGTACGCCCACGAAGCCGATCCCAAGGCGATGCTCCGCTACAACGACTATGGTCTGGAAAATCCGGTCAAGCGCCAGAAATGCATCAAACGGATCAAGGAACTTCAAGAGAGGAAAGTCCCGGTGATGGCGATTGGCACGCAAACCCATGTCAGCGTTTCGTCGCCCACTTTCGCGGAAGAGGACCAGGCGCTGACGGAACTGGAGGCGCTGGGTTTGCCCATCCACGTGACCGAACTCGATGTCAACAGCGCCGAGAGCGGTCAGCGTAACAGCGGGGCGGATGTCGCAAATAACGCCGCCACGACCCAGGGGGCTCTGGTAGCGAACACCGATCAGCGTTCCGCCGACCAGTACGCCAATCTTTTCCGCGTGTTTGCCAAGCACAAGCAGGTGAAAGTTGTCACCCTTTGGGGCGTCAACGACGGCGTTTCTTGGCGCGCGCCTGGCAAACCGTTGTTGTTCGATGGCGACGACCAGCCCAAGCCCGCCTTTGACGCGGTGATTCGGGCGGCGAAAGAGAACGTAGCGAACCCGAAATAGTTCGGTCCCTAAAACCAATGAAAACAAATCCCCTGTTTCTTTTTCTACCCGCCTGCCTATCGCTGCTCGTCGCTGCGATCGCCGCCCCGACAGCGCGGGCGCAGAATCCGACTCTGACCATTGACGTGGCCCTGCCCAAAGCGAAGTTTCCCGCCTCGCACTACGGCCTGATGACCGAAGAGATCAATTACAGCTACGATGGCGGGCTGTATGCCGAACTCGTCCGAAACCGCGCCTTTCTGGACGATGCCCAAACGCCCGCGCATTGGGCCGCCGTGCAGACCGGCGGATCGGCGGCGACAATCGCGCTGGACTCGCAAACGCCGCTGAACGCCGCTTTGCCGGTCAGCCTCCGACTTGATGTTACGACCGCCTCGGTCAGCGCACCGGCGGGGGTTGCCAACGACGGTTACTGGGGCATCCCGGTAAAGCCGAACACGCGCTACCGCGCCTCGTTCTACGCCAAAGCCGCTCCGGGCGTTTCCGGTTCCCTAACCCTTGCCATCGAAAGCGCGGACGGCGCGACCATTTACGCCAAAGCGACATCGGGAAATCTCGCTGGAGATTGGAAACAATACACGGTCACCCTGACAACCGGAAAGGTCGCCCCGACCTTGAACACGCGGCTAACGCTCAGGCGGGAGCGGGCGGGTACGGTTTGGCTCGGCCTTGTTTCCTTGTTTCCGCCGACGTGGAAAAACCGCCCCAACGGACTTCGGCCCGATCTGATGCAGATGCTCGTCGATATGAAACCCGCCTTTCTGCGCTTCCCCGGCGGCAACTATCTGGAAGGCGGACGCATCGAGGAGCGTTTCAACTGGAAAAAGACCGTGGGGCCGCTCGACCAACGTCCCGGTCACCGCGGCCCCTGGGGGTATCGCTCGACCGATGGCATGGGGCTGATGGAGTTTCTTCAGTGGTGCGAGGATATGGGGGCCGAACCGGTTCTCGCGGTTTACGCCGGGTACTCGCTCGGCGGTCAGTTTATCAAAGCGGGCGGCGAACTCGAACCGTTTGTCCAGGACGCCCTGGATGAGATCGAGTATGTCAGCGGGCCGGTGACGACCAAATGGGGGGCGCAACGGGCAAGAGACGGTCATCCCCAGCCGTTCAAGCTCCATTATGTCGAGATTGGCAATGAGGACTTCTTCGATAAATCCGGCAGCTACGACGGGCGCTTCGCCCAGTTTTACGATGCGATCAAGGGGAAACACCCGCAACTAAAGGTCATCTCCAGCGTCGGCTTCGAGCAACCGGAGGAGAAACGGGTCAAAAGCCGACGCCCGGATGTCGTTGACGAACACTACTACCGTACCGCTGACACTTTCCTGAAAATGTCGCCCGACCATTATGATAAGTACGAGCGCAAAAACCTCCCCGAGATCTTTGTTGGCGAGTGGGCGGCCCACGAGGAAATCGCGCCGTGGGACCCGCGCTCGCGGACGCTCCCCCCGACGCCGAGCATGAAAGCGGCGATCGGGGACGCCGCCTTTATGACGGCGATGGAGCGCAACGGCGACATTGTGACGATGCAGTGCTACGCGCCGCTTCTGGTGAATGTCAATCCCGGCGGGCGGCAGTGGCGGCCTAACATGATCGGTTATGATGCGCTTCAGGTATACGGTTCGCCGAGCTACTACGCCTTTCAAATGTTCAGCCGGAACCGGGGCGACGCAATCCTCAAGGTTTCGCTGGCGGGCGCGCCGCTTCTCAGTTCGGTCACCCGGGACACCAAATCCGGCGCCATGTTTATCAAATATGTAAACCCCGAGACGGCGCCGCAGACGATTACCATCGCCCTCAAAGGAGTCCGCTCGGTCGCTGACACCGCCACGGAAATTCTTCTCGCCGCCGATCCGAAGGAGACGAACGCTCTGGAGGATTCGCAAAAGGTCACGCCGCAGACCCGAAAGATTTCCGGCGTCAAATCGGTCTTCACGCATACATTCCCGCCGAACTCGATTACGGTTCTTCGACTGGAAGCCAAATAGTGTAGGAAGGCAGGTCAGCGGGCCGCCGTTGCTGTTTGCGCTGTTCATTTCGTGCCATAATAAAAGCGCTATGACACAAAAACCAGCGCGGTGGCTTGCGGGTTTGACGGGCGGGCTATGGGGTTTAGCCATAGGCTTAATCGCTGCGGTTTTGCTCGTGACGTTTTTATCGGGAGGTAACACGCTCGCTTTTGGTTTCTTGATTATTGCCGCTCCCGTTACCGTGATTTGCGGCTTGGTGTTTGGGATTCGCGGCGCGCTCCGTGTTTTTCCCTTTCTGCAACCCTTGCGCTTATCGAATACCGCTTTTACCAAAGCGGTGTTGATTGCCATAGGAATTCCCGGCGCGCTTATAGCCGCTTTTTATTTACCGTTCAATCCCATGATTCCGCCGTCGGATACGGCTTTACTCAACGATTTCAAACGAAACGAAGCGACCCTGAATCAAATCGTGGGCATGATCAAGCAGGACAAAGGTTTAGAGCGCGTCGATGATACGTGGACGATGCCCGAAAATCCGGCCACAGTTAAAGTGACCGAAGCCCGACTCGCCGCGTACCGACGCCTTTTGCAAAAAGCGGGCATTTCCCGAGGCTTCGACCGCACCAACGATGAAATCCAATTTTTTAACTGGACTACCGGCTCAGCGGTTTCCAGTGACCGAACGAAAGGTTTCGCGTACCTTGAACATGCCCCAGCACAGATTCGTGAATCGCTGGATGGATGCGACAGGGAAGCGGCAGTTTACCGGCATATCAAAGGAAATTGGTATCTTTTCTACCAATTTGTCCCCGGATGATCGCTTCCGTCCCGAAAACGAGATATTCATTCGCTTTTGCAAAAACAGGAGTTAATTGATGGATAGCGCTTCCGTAAACCGTAAAGAACGAACGGCCCTTGTCCTCGGCGGCCTCGGTATCATCGGTCGAAACCTCATCGCGCATCTGGAGAAAGGAGACTGGACGGTCAAGACAATCTCCCGGCGCGCGCCTGATTTCGGAACAACCGCCGAGTTTCGCTCGCTGGACCTGCTTGACCCGGAGGCGTTAGCCGGGGCGTCCGACTGGTTCGCGGATGTTACCCATGTGTTCTACACGGCTTATCAGGAAAAGGCCGACCCTGCGGAGGCTTCGCGCGTCAATACCGGTATGCTACGGAATGTGGTGGAGGCGGTTGAGCGCGCCGCAGACGGCTTCCGTCATGTCGGCTTTATTCAAGGCGGCAAAGCGTACGGCGCGCATCTTGGCAGGTACAAGACCCCCGCGAAGGAAACGGACCCACGGCACTTTGGGACGAACTTCTACTACGACCAGGAAGATTACCTGCGCGACGCGTCGCAGGGTAAGCGGTGGGGATGGACCGCCCTTCGGCCCGACATCGTGTTCGGCTTCGCGGTCGGAAACCCCATGAACTTGGGGAACGTGATCGCGGCGTACGCGAGCCTGTGTAAAGAACTCGGGATTCCGCTCCGCTTCCCGGGAACCCCCAGGGCGTACGACATCCTTGCCAATGTAACCGACGCCACGCTTCTTGCGAAGGCGATGGAATGGGCCGCGCTAAACGAGGCGTGCTACGGCGAGATTTTCAACATCACCAACGGCGATGTGTTCCGCTGGAGCCAGGTCTTTCCCCGCGTCGCCGATGCGTTCGGTATCGATTTAGCCCCGCCGCAAACCTTTTCGCTCACGGACGCGATGCGGGATCAAGGGCCAACCTGGGACCGGATGGTAAAAAAGTACGGCCTTGCAAACCATACGCTCGGCGACCTTGCCAATTGGCCGTTTGGCGACTTCATCTTTAACGTCGAAGCGGACGCCTTTTTTGACGTGGGTAAGGCGCGGCGCTATGGCTTCCACGAGATGAATCTTGACACGGGCGAGGAGGTCGTCCGGCTTGTGCAGAACCTTCAGGATAGGAAAGTCATCCCCGGCTAAAACGTCATTCTATCGGGTAGCTCCACGCTGACATCGACGCAGATTAAACAAGGGATCGCGGATAAAGTCCTGCTGGTCGTCTATCCGGTCCTGTTAAGCGTGGGGAACCCCTTCTACTCCGGCCCGCTCCTTTGATCTCATCAGCACGCAAGCGCTAACGATAAAAGCGACAGGTAACTATGGAAGTGTCAGGGGAAGCGTGAAGCGAAAGCGGCTACCCTGGCCCATCGTACTTTCAACGCCAATGTGACCGCCGTGCGCTTCAACTGTCAGTTTGCAAAACGTCAGGCCCAAACCGGTACTCATCGTGCGTCCGCCTTTGCGGGACGTCACCTGACCGAACTTTTCAAAAATGCGCCCGAAAGACTCCTCGGGAATGCCTTCGCCGGTGTCGCTTACGCAAAACTCGATAAAAGAGGCATTTCCACTGGCGCACGCCTCCGCCGTTGCCGCGATGGTCACCGCGCCGCCGGACGGGGTGAATTTGATGGCGTTCCCCAGAAGATTAACCAGCGCGCGGCGCAGTTTATTTTCATCCCCTTGAAGCGGCGGCAAATCCGGCGCGACCTCCTGAACCAGCGTCAATTTTTTATTTTGCACAAGCGAGGCCACCTGGCGCACGGCGGACGCGACAAGCTGGTCGGGGGAGAACGGGGCGTAATCCAGTTGCATCGAACCCGATTCCAGTTTTTCGACATCCAGCAGGTCGTTAATCATGCCCAGCAGCGTTTCCCCGCCCGCGACGGCGAGCTCCATCATTTCGCGCTGGTCTTTGTTGAGGTCGCCCGCGATTTCAAGGGTTTGCATGCCTAAGATTACCGACGTCAGCGGGGTGCGCAGATCGTGGATAATCATGTGGGTGAGGTCGTCGCGCAGTTTTTCGAGTTCTTGAAGCCGCTTGTAGTTTTCCGCAAGTTCTGAGGTGAAGCGTCGTTCCAGGTCGCGAACGCGCCGACGCTCCGTCACGTCTTCCAACGCCAGCACAAGCAGTTCCGTATGATTACCCGCCCGCAATTGACGCGCGTTGAGTAGCATCACGCGCCGCCCGATGGAGGGAAAATCATGCTCCAATTCGTAGTCGTTGAAGACGGATTGTTGCGGGATAATATCGTCGAGCAGGGTGCGGAGCGCGGGAATATCCCATTGCCCGTTGCCCAGCTCATAGATCAGGCAATTTTCGGTTTCTTCGGGGGAAACCTGAAAGGTCTGATAAAACGCGCGGTTCGCGCTACGGACCCGCAAAGCGGGGTCAAGCATCAAAAGGGGTTCGCGAACGGTGTCAACGATGTTTTGCGCGTAGGTTTCGATGTCGGCGAGCAGGCGCTCGGCGCGCCGCCGCTCGGTCACATCTTCCATCGCCAATACCAAGAATTCGGTATGGTCGCCGGGGCGCAACTTGCGGGCGTTGAGCAACATGACCTTACGCCCGATCACGGGAAAGTCGTGTTCCAGTTCAAAATCATTGAAGACCGAGCTTTGCGGGACAATGTCTTCAAGAAGCGTTCGCAAGGCGGGGATGTCCCACTGCCCGTTGCCCAGCTCATAAATAAGACGCCCTTCCGTTTCGGCGGGAAGCACGCGGAAGGTTTGATAAAACGCGCGGTTCGCGCTACGAACGCGCAGGGTGGTGTCGAGAATAAGTAGCGGCTCGCGCACGGTATCGACGATGTTTTGGGCGAAGTTTTGAGCGTCTTCCACCGGTACTGTTTGTTGCATTTGTGATAACGGTAACCGCCCGCCACGAGCCGCCGCGACGCGATGTAGGTTCGGTTTACCCGCTTTGACCGGTCATGGCGCCACAGATTCCACAAATTAGGCGAAGAAAATTTTTCAGATAATTTCCAACCTCCATTTTAAATATGGTTTCGCGCGCACAGCCGCAAGGGCGAAGCCAAAATCAGGGAACACGGAATGGGTAAAGCGGCTCGTCACAGCTCGTGACCTGCGCCGAGCATCCGGATTGGTTTATAGCGCCTAATCACTGGAATTGGTGTTGTCGTCGTTGGGATTACCATCAACAAACGTTATCGCGCCGTTTATCGTAAAGCGGCCCGTGGCGACCGAACCATCGGCGCTCGTCGCCTCAAGGCGGACGTTGTCGAAGCGCAACGTGTACCGATCGCCGACGCGCCGCACAAATGTCACCGAGCCGCCGCCGGATTGAAAGCGTCGTTCGGTGCCGGGGCTACCGGTTTGCTGGCGCTGTTCCTCATATTCCACATGGTACGGATTGGAAGCGGAAGGCGTGACGTCTTTGGTCTGCCCGGCGGCGAAATCCGGCGGCAGGGTCGCCCGCAACACGCGCGAAAGCGACTGGAACGTGTTGCCCTCCGGCGTGTAGTTGCTGGACGATGTGTATATGTAACCCGCGTAGCTGATGTTGGGAATCTGTACATCGTTGGAATCGGTGTAATCTTCGGCATCCACCAGAAAAGTCTGCGGCACGAAGTCCACGCCGGTTACGTTGCCCGCAATGTCAGAAAAAACGACTCGCCCGGTCGGGTTGACCGCAACCGCAAGCGCGCTTTTTTTGCCGGACTCCACTTCGGTTACTTCAATAATCGCGGTTCCGCCCATAACGCCGGTCACGGTTCCTGTCGCGTCCACGGTGGCGATTTCGGGCGACAGGGAAACGAAGCGAAAACCGTTGGGGCGCACCAGAACGACCTCGCTTGCGGCATTGCGCGGCGAAACGCCAAGCGTGAGCGTACCCGCCTCGTCCACACTCGCGCCCTCCGGCGGCGAAAGAAGCAGGCGGTCAATCGCGCTTGCCAAAGTGAGCGAAACCGCCGTGGTTTCGTCAGGTTTGATTTCAACGTCGGCGCGCCCTTCGGCCTGCGCCACCCCGGTCGCGTCGACGTTCGGAAACGCCCGCAGCACGTTGACCAGTTTTTTGGCGGGCAGTTTTTCAATTGTCACTTCACGCTCCGCCCGAGTGACGATGCGGGTGGCGATCACCTTGCTCTTGTCGTCGAGAATGCGGATTTCGATGCTTTGGGCGGCTTCGGGAATAAGCCGCGACGGCGCGACCGGCGCGCTTGCGGCAGGCCATGCGATGCGAAACACCATGCGGCCCGTGCCAGTGCCAGGCGAGGCGGCGAAGTCGCCGCCCGCTTGAACCATTCCCGGCGCGGTTGCGCCGATCTCGGGAGCGGACGAGCCGCCGCAACCGCCGCACGCCGCCGCCATTGTTGCGGCGGCGCAAACCGCGCAGAAAACCGCGCCAAAACGATCCGCGCCTATACGTTGCATTCGTCGCCCCTTTCTACGGGTTCGTCGGCTTACTGGACCGACACGGTTTCCGCGCCTTCGCCGCACACGTCGTCCTCGCCCAGCGGTCGCCGGAACTTTTGCGACAGTTGCGGTCTGGTTCTTGAATAGCGGTTGCCTGCGGGATCATCCTCCACATTCAGCGCCCCATGTTCGAAAACCGCCGGTTCGGCGAGCGCGAAGGCCGCCTCTAACGCGTCCGTAGAGCCGCCATTGTCAGGTACGGGAACGCGGGCCAGAGCGGCGAAAAGAAACTGCGTGAATGGGCCGCCCGCCACTCGGTTAAATGTCGCGCCACCAAGCGTGACGGGAAAACGAATCTCGCCGTCGCCGGGCCGGAAATTGTCGGTCGCGGTCAATATCTGAATGTCCTTTTTTTCGAGGGCGACAAGTTGCGGGCGTAAGATTGGTATCCAGTTACCCGAGTAGCAGGTATCGGCGATCACGATGATGCGGCACGCTTTGCACCCGCTGAAATCAAGGCTTGCCGGGTTGAATAGAAACTCCTCATACTCGGATCCGTCGCTGCTTGGGCGACCTTCTAAGACACAACGGTACGATGCGAACAATTCCGCGTTGGTCATTTCCTCGTTTGGAATATGACCGTGCGACACGAAATAAATCACGACGGTGTCGCCGCTTCCGGCGGCGTCGCGGACGGCGGCGAAAGCGCGCAAAAGGTCGGCCTCCGAGGTATTGTCGCGCCAGGTAACCAGTTTTTGCACGACGCCAGGAGCAGGGAACGGAGCGCGCTGAAACGTTGCCGCCGCGGAAGCGTAGTCGGCATCCATATCAGCGTCGAACACGCCCTGGACAATGAGCATATGGGTTTTGGCTTTTTCGGGGTCGGCGGCGCGGCACGGCGCGGGAGGCGCGGCGCGCGAAGCGGACAGGGCGGCGGCGGCGGCGGTTGAGGCGGCTTTCGGTTGGGCGGCGCGCGATGACGCCAAAAGAACCGCGTCGGGCGACCCGGCGTTTGCAACGGCGTCGCCGTAAAACGACGCGCCGTTGAGCAGCGGCCACGACTGAGCGGGCAAAACCCGCGCGACCCCGGTTTGCGCGTCCACCGCAACGGCCACGGTTTCGTGACCAAAGCGCAAAATCGGCGCGGCGTCCACGTACACGATCCATGACGTGTTTTCGGTTTGAAGGGTCGCGCCGCCCCGGTTAAAGGCGGACTGCACTACGACGCCTGCGGGCATCGGCGTGGATGAAGCCAAAATATCCGTGCCGTTTCGGTAGTCGTTCCCGAGCTGCGTGAGCGCGGCTTCCACGGCCTGTTCTCGCGTGATCGGCGTTTCGGCCAGCGGTAGAGTGGCGTTGGGGGGAACGGTCAAGGGCAGGTCGCGGGGTAAAGCGCGACCGGGAGCGGAGATGCGCAGAGTACGCAAACCGGATTCGATTCCGGCGAGCCGCAACAAACCATCCGTCCCGATAATCGTACTTGGCCCGCCGCCGACAATTTCCGCCCGCAATCCCGCAGCGGGCTTCCACCCCAGATTCGCCGCGTCGTTTGCGGTTGCGAAAAAGCGTATTTCGTTCCCGTCGGGCGACAAGTACGCAGTACCCTCCGCCGCGCCGCGTCCGGCGGGATTTGGCGGCGGCGCAGGTGACACGCCGCCGCCGCCGGAGAACGCCCCGTTAAACGGGGTCGTACCGCCGCCACTGCCGCAACCCGACAGCGTGGAGGCGAGCGTCGCGCCGAGCGCGCTCAGTCCGAGCGTCGCGCTCAAAAAAGACCGTCGTTTCATCCAAAACCCTTCCGCTTGGCATAACTGCGAAATCTATTACAACCATATGGAAAGCGGCAGCCGGTGCGTCAAGCAAAAACGCGGCGCATAAAAACGGGAAGCGCCTGCGTGCGAACTTTGTGCAAGTCTACACGAATCACGGCAATAATAGCAAGCAAGGAAGGATGTACTTGTTGGCGCCCTGTTCCTTCCCCCCGTAGCCCCCCCTGCGCGGCGGGCGTTATCTTCTTCAACAATGTCGGCTATTTGGGTATGTGCGGGCATGGAACCATCGGGCTTATCGTCACGCTCGCGCACGGGGGGCGTATCGCGCCGAGCGTCCATCGGATAGAAACGCGGTCGGCGTCGTGACGACGCAATTGCATGACTCCGGGCGTGTGTCGGTGCGCAACATCGCCGCGTACCGGTACGCCAAAGCGGTGGGCGTCACGGTTCCCGGTTGGGGAACGGTGCGCGGCGATGTCGCGTGGGGCGGCAACTGGTTTTTTCTGGTGACGGAATGCGCTTTCGCCACGCCCGCGCTCGATCTGCGCCATGTGGATAGCCTGACGGAAATTACCTGGGCCATTCGTCAGGCGTTGACGGCGGCGGGCGTGACCGGAACGGCGGGGGCGGAAATAAACCAAATCGAGCTTTTCGCGCCATCGCCGACGCCCGGGGCGGACAGCCGGAACTTCGTGCTTTGTCCCGGCAAAGCCTACACCGCTCGCCCTGATACAAGGGGCGGGGCCGGTTGTCGGCTTCGAGGTTCCGCGCCAAACCAACGAGTTTTTCTATCTGACCGGAATCGAAACGCCCCAGGCGTACCTGTTGGTGGACGGGGGAAGGCAAACCGCCGCCCTGTACCTGCCGCACCGTGACCCACATACCGCAGGCGAAGGCGGGAGCCTGGGCGCGGAGGATACGGACGAGGTTCGGCGTGTTTCCGGGGTGGAGGAGGTTTACCCGCTGGAAGCGTTGACCGGGCATCTCGCCCGCGCCCAAACGATATACACGCCCCACAAAGCGGCGGAGGTCAAATACGCCTGTCAGGACACGCTACGTCAGGCGCGCAAACTCACCGAAGTGGATGATTGGGACCGGGCTAAGTCGCGCGAGGAGCGGCTTATCGCGCAGTTGCGTGAGCGCATACCGGGCGTCTCCATAAATGATCTGTCCCCGCTTTTGGATGAGATGCGGCTGATCAAAAGCCCGCGCGAGGTCGCTCTGATGCGCCGCGCCGGGGCGATCTGCGCGCGCGGGACGGTCGAGGCGATCCGCGCATCCCGCCCCGGCGTTTTCGAATACCAGTTGGGCGCGGTCGCGGACTATGTATACAGAATTAACGACGTGCGCTACGAGGGCTACCGCGCCATTATCGCGAACGGCGAGAATATCTGGCACGCGCATTACTACCGCAATGATTGCCCCCTGCGCGACGGTGACCTGGTTCTTATGGATTACGCGCCGGATGTGTCCAACTACACGAGTGACATTGGGCGCATATGGCCGGTCAAATCGTGACAACATCGCCATTCTTCCACGTCCGCGTAAGTTCCACATACGAGCCGGGGCCGGGAAGATTCGTCACCGGTTTCCCATTGACCGTGATGGCGAAGCCCTTGCCCGCCCAGCGGGGACGGCGTAGCGCGATGGTGCGCTTGCGAGGAGATAGCAGCGCAAATTTCAATGTCGCCGTTTCGCCGTCCGGGAACCCGGTCTCCATCGTCAGGTTCGCCCCGGCGGACTTCCATGTCACGGTAGAGGGCGCGTACAGATTCACCCAGAGCCGGTCTTTCGCCTCGTAATAAATGCCCTGTCCATGCAGGGCATGGCTTTCCATGCCCGAACCGACGCAACAGGTGAAGTTCTCGTTCATGTCCTGGTACTCGCGCCGGACGTCCTGCCCGACCGGGACCATATAACACGTTTGCCCGCTGACAGGGTCTATAGAGCCGAGAACATGGTTGAAAAGCGCGCGTTCGTGAAACTACGCGTACTTGATATGGGGATGAAGCGCAAACAGGCCCCGGGTCAGTTTGAGCATACTGTACACATTGCAACTTTCGTCCGTGCGTCCATCCAAACGCCGGGCGAGTTCATCGGGCGGGCCAAAATACTCGTCCTTGCCATGCCCTCCGGTGGCGAAACTGTGATGCTCGACCACGGCGTCCCAAAAATAGGACGCCGCCGCTTCGTCGCTCGGCTCGCCTTTGTAGCAATAGCGCGCAAGTGAGCCAAGCAACTTAGGAATTTGCGTGTTGGCGTGCAAACCGGCCAGGCGATCTTCCCGGCGCGCCAATGGGTCGCGCACGGCGCGATGCTCGAAGCGGTCGGAAAGCGCCCACCAGCGTCGGTCGCCGGTATCGGCGTACAGGTCCGCAAAAACCTCATTCATCCCCCCGAACTCGGTTTGGAGCATCTTTTGCGTTTGCGCCTCGTCGAGCGGCGCGAGGACGTTCTCGGCCCAGGCGGCGAACTTGATTTCCACGGTCAGGGCGGTCCGGTTACCCACGAACCGGTAGGCGTCGCGCAAACCGGCGAAAAGTTTGTGCTGTACATACTACGGCGACCAGAGGCCGTTGAGATCGAAGCCGCCCGACCGGATTTTCCCCTGCGTCAACTCGGCGAAGCGGACTTTACCGTCCACGTTGTCGCCGTCCATCAGCGCGCCCAGATAACCGTTGGCGTCCTGAACCCGCTCCATTTCGCCCACGAGCGTGACTTTTTTCTTTCGGTAGCCGAGGCGGAACACGCCCGCTTGGCGACCGCCGATCAATCACGCGGCCTGGAGCGGTTGGAAGCCGAACACAACTATCTGCGCGCCGCTCTTGATTTCGCCCTCGCCCAAAACGGCGAAACAAGCGTTCTGTTGCGCCTGGTTTCTTCGCTCATGGGGTTTTGGATGTTCCGTGGGTATCTGCGCGAAAGGGCCGATTACCTTGCAAGCGCGCTGACCCGTCTCGAAGCCGAACCCGCCGACGCCGCGCCCGAAGCCGCGCACCGCGCGGGCCGCGCCGCGCTTTTAAGCGGCGCGGCGGAGATCGCATTCACGCGCGGCGACCTGGTGAACGCCCGCGCGCAAATGGAATCGTGCGTGGCTCTCCGACGCGCCCTCGGGGACCCGCGCGGCATCGCGCTCGCCCTCAATAATCTGGGCAATATCGCGTCCGGTTTGAACGATCTCGTCGTAGCCCGCGCGTTGTACGAAGAAAGCCTTGCGCTCCAGCGGGAATTGAACCACACCATTGGTATCGCCCGGACGCTCAACAATCTGGGAGCGCTGGTTGCGCGCGCCCAGGATCCGCCTTCGTCCTACGACTTGTTTGCGGAAAGTCTTTCGCTACGTCGGCAAGTCGGCGACCCGCGCGGTATCGGTATCGCGCTGGTGAATCTTGACAACATTTTGTGTGATTTGAACCGCCGGGAAGAGGCCCGCGCTTGCTACGTGGAGCGCCTCACGCTATGCCAGGATTTGGGCGAAAAGAACGGTATCGCCTACGCTCTGGATGGCTTCGCCGATCTGGCGCGCGCGGAAAACCGCGTTGTGGACGCCGCCCGCCTTTATGGGGCGGCGAGCGCGCTCCGTGAAAAGGCCGAAATTCGGTTGCCGCCGTCCGAGCAAGCCCGGCAGGAGCGCGGCGTCCATGCCGCGCAAAGCGTCGCCGGGAAAACCGCTTTTGCGGACGCCTTCGCCGCTGGAAAGGCGCTGTCCTGGGAAGAAGCGTGCCGCTTTGCCCTTCAAGAACCGTCTGTGTAAGGCGGTGTGCGCGCCGGAGTTATTCGGCACGCCTCGCCTGTTTCAAAAAGAAATCAGCGCTACGGGCTTGCGACGAGTAACGAGACAAGAGCGTCTAACAAAAATTTTTTGTCGCTTCATGAAATCTTCGGACCAAGCGTCCAGGTAATGCCATCGTGATATACCTCACTGTGACATACGAGAAACCGGTCAAAAACCGTCACGGCGGTCAAAACCCGTCACGGCGGTCACGGCGGTCACGGCGGTCACGGCGGTCACGGCGGTCACGGCG
>CAXUMS010000053.1:25687-27375 GCA_964252165.1 uncultured Armatimonadaceae bacterium | reverse complement strand
GCGTACTTCGGGCGTACTTCGGGCGTACTTCGGGCGTACTTCGGGCGTACTTCGGGCGTACTTCGGTAAAGGAACTTCGGGCTGGTTTTTTGGCTTCAAACTCCACGTTCTCACACACCATAGCGGCATGATCCTGGGCGCTTTCTTGACACCCGCTAACTGGCCTGACCAACCTGACCAAGCCGTCGCCGACGCACTCGCACAAACCATTGAAGGCGGCTGAAGGCGGCGGGGTTGTCCTCGCTGACCGTGGTTATTCGGCGCGCGACCTTGCCGATGTTTTGGCGGAAGAGTCGGGTCTGCTCCTCATCACGCCCAGCAACTGCGGCGAGCAACATCGCCCGCTTGTTTCGAGTTTGCGTGAACGAGTAGAAACTACATTTAGTCAACTCTGCGACCGCTTTGTGGATCGGGTCAAGTCCCGCTCCTTCTACGGATTGTGGAACGCGATTAAACTCAAAATGCTACACTCCAACCTCTGCAAAGCAGGTCTCGTCACCGCATGAAAAACCCAAGACTCGGGTTAATTTAAGGGCGCAGACCACGCGTATGCAAAAATCGGAAATATCGTGTTGACGAGTTATTAAGAGTAACTCAAGTTGCTACCCGACGATGCTGTAGGCGAGTATGGTGAGGGCGGCTTTAAGTTCAAACCCGCGTGGTGTAACCGCGTGGATCGAGCGGGCCATACGTTCAGTAAGCCCGCTAAACGTGGTCTCAACACGCTTTCGCACGTAGCGACACACGTACTCTAAGCAACCGTCTAATTGCTCCTTCATATTCTTGCGGCGGGGCGTGATCAACGTCAAATCGGCCTCCTCTCGTAGTTGCGCTTCAAACATCCTGTCCAGAAAGCCGCCGTCGCCGATAAGCGTGTTGCGGTCTGGCAGGTTTAAGTCCATGTTCCGAAGCGCAACTATGTCAGCGGTTGAGCCAGGAACCAGAGACAGTTCGACAGGCTTGCCCGATTCGGTAACGATAAGGCACACTTTCAAGCCGTAGAAGTATTCTCATTTGCTGGCGCAGAAGCCACTGCTGGCGCAGAAGCCACTGCTGGCGTAGAAGCCACGAAAGGCTTCATCCTGATAAATTTTGCACCGTCGGATTCGGATATTGCGGCACACAGGAACCGGAAATGTGTCCACAATGTGTCCACGATGAAGCATCCCTCTTTATTGTTTTCTTGATGAACTTGCGCCAGAGGGTGCAAAGCCAATTGCCAAAGCGTTTCCGGCAGCGCATGAAGACGCCGGTTGAAGCGGCTTTTCGAGAACGCCTTGATGTAGCCATGGCTAACAAGAAAAACCAGAGCCAACTCCTGATTTCCCACGAAGAACTCGGCGGCGACAAGAGCGACGGTCATCACCTCGGCGGTGGACAAACGCGCTTGCGGATCGTCTTGGTGGCGTAGGGCTTTTAGCAGTTCGTCAAAGAAGCAATAGATCGTTATAATCTTTTCGGGCATTGGCAGACCTCGGCGGAGATTGGTGTAGACAACCTCACTCTACCGAATGTCTGCTGATGCTTCACAAAGTAGCAACTTGAATTAAATAATACGCTTTCATTTAGTAGCCCAAGTCTTTGTCTACGACGTTTGCGAGCGGTTCCCCGGCGAGCAGGCGTTCGGCTTGGGCGCGGACGAGGCGGGCGAAGCGGGGCCAGTAGTTCGGGGTGACGCCGCCGACGTG
>CAXUMS010000053.1:0-25677 GCA_964252165.1 uncultured Armatimonadaceae bacterium | reverse complement strand
CTTGCGGGGTGACGATGCAGTTGGGGAGCGTCCAGAACGGAGAATCGGGCGGGAGCGGCTCGTCTGCGAAAACGTCCAGGCCCGCGCCCGCGAGCCATTTCTTCTCAAGCGCTTTGATGACCCATTTCTCGTCTATCAGGCCGCCCCTGCCGATGTTGAACAGGTGCGTGCCGGGGCGCACGATCTCGATTTCGTCCTCGCCGAAGATCATGCGGGTGCCGGGCGTGAGCGGCAGGGCCAGCACGATAAAGTCCGACGCCAGAACCAGGTCGTGGTACTGAAGGTGCGACAGGAGAACGTCAATGCCTTTGGCGCCGGTGGACGGGTCACGCTTGGTTCCCACCGTTCGCATCCCGAACGCCTGACAGCGCACGCCGATCTCCTGCCCGATCGTTCCCGCGCCCACGATACCGACCGTTTTGCCTTCCAACTCGAACATGGCCGAACTTGCCGCCTCGCCTTGTTTCCAGTCGCGGGCTTGTTGCGCGGCGATAAGTTGCGGCAAGCCGCGCGCGAACGCGAGCATCAGGGACAGAATATGCTCGGAACACGAAGCGGCATGGATACCGGACCCGGTAGCCACCTGCGCGCCGTTTGCCCATAATTCGGGATACAGGCTTTTGTCCACGCCCGCGCTCCAAAACTGCGTCAGCCGCAGGTTCGGCATCTGCGCGCGAACTTCGGCGGGAAGCCGCCCGCACAAAACGCCGTGGGCGGCTTCGAGAACGCCTGCGTCCGGTGATTTGGGGCTGGTTTGCGACAGGGACACCTCGCCCGCGTCCACAAGCGGCGCGAGTTCTTCGGTCAGGGCATCGTAGATTTTGGAATCATCAGACAAACACACGAGGCGCAGGGGGCGGGGCGGTTCAGCGGCGGCAGGCATGGGAACGGGTTACTCCAAACTCCGAATATAGTTTTTGGCGGCGGCGACAAACGGCGACGGAACAACCACGCCCACCGCCCCAGACGACGACGCGGCCTCGACGCCCGTCCACACGTCCGCCTCGTCCGCGATGAACACGCGCACGGGCGGCAAGGCGAGCAGGGACCCGAGCGTCAAATCGCTTGCGCCCGCTTCCGTGTACGTGAATAGAATCTCGTCGAAACCCGCCACATCGGCCTGCGCGTCGGGCGCGAGAGTGCCCGTGACGGCGACGAGGAGCGGAACATCGGCGAGGCGGTCGGCGGTCCGTTCCTCGTGGACAAGAATGCGTAAGTCTTCGTACACGCTTCCGATAGGAACCGGCAAAGCGTCTGGCTCCAAACACCAACGCAAATGGCACGACGCGGCGAGAGCGGCGACGGTTTGCACATCCGGCGCGCCCTCGTCCGTACCCGCCCAAAGCGCAAGGGCGCCGCCGCCGCGCATCTGGGCGGCCTCGATCAACAGCGGCAAAACGGGCGGGGCGAATATATCGTTTTTATCTATGGGCGGCAGAATGTCGCCGCCCGCGAGCAGTACCACTCCGTCCGCGCCGTGGTCCACCGACGCGGCGATTTCGGCGAAGTCGCGCGCCCACGCCCACACGGACACGGTTTGCCCGCCCAGCGTTTGGGCCGGAACATGGTGTTCGCCCAGCAAAACGGCGGGCCGGGCGGGTTCGGTTTGCAACCGGACAATTTCGACCGCGTCCGGCTCGACAATGATGCGGCTCCGCAGGGCGTCCACGATAACGATCTCGCCTTCGGGAATCCGCTCGCGCGCATTCTCAACGCCTGCAACCAGTGGAACGCCCCGCACTGGAGCGGCCCCCGCAATCGCTTCCTCGGCGATCACGGCAGCAAGAAGGACGCCGGGCGGAAGGCGCAGAAACGAGGCCGCAACGCCTTCAAGCGCGACAAGCGCGATGTCCAGCGGACCGTCGCCGTGCCGCGCCCGCTCGGCAAGCAGGGCGAGCAGATCATCGGACAGCGTGGGTCGTCCGCCTTCATCGGCGAGCAAAACGGCGGCGCGGGCGAGAACGCGCCGCTCGCCGCCGTTCGCCCCGTCCCCGTACAAAATCGTCACCGGTTCGGGCCTCGGAACTTGGGCGGCGCGGTTGTCGGTTTCGCAGGCGGAACAACCGGCTTGGCGGGGTCTGCGGGCGGCGTGGTTTGAGGGACGGTAGGGGGCGTTGCGGGCGGCGCAACAGGTGGCGGCGCATCGTCGGGAGGAACCGGCGGGACGAATTGCTCTGCGGGCGGCGTATCGGCGGGCGGCGGGGTTTCGTCGTCGTCCTCAACCAGGATCTTGCCAGAGACGCCTTTGTTCATTGTGAACCGCTCCGAGCCTTCTTTGAGTACAAGAACTGCGCTTAGCCCTCGCCCGTTCTGGCCTTTGCTGTCAACCGCGTAAACATTACCTTCAAGCGTAACGACCTCGGTTCGTCCGTCGAACAACATACGTTCGCAGGTGACGGTACGATCTAATTGTTGCAAAACAAGGTTTTCCGTGCAAACGCCCCTTCGCGTCCGCCAGTTATAATCCACTCTGCCACAGGTAATGGTGATGGGATCCTTGAAGTTGCGACGGGCCGAGCCTTGACGACCTTTTTGCGCGTCGGAAGGACGCGGTCGAATGACAATGCGAACGTTGCCGGTGATTTTGGCATCGCGGGTTTTATAAAAAGCCACACCTTTGTTGCCGGTCAGCGTGTTCTGCTCATCGTCTAACCGAAGCGCGCCGGGCGACGTGCCGATTTGCGAGGTCTCATTGAACGTCAGGTACTGCGAGTTAAGACTTGCGCCCTTCGCCTCGAACCGAACATTGCCAACCATAAAATCGACATACTCGCCGTTCGCCTGCGCGATACGGCTGGCCGATTCGGCTTTGTAGGGAACCGGGATAAGCGGCTTACCGTTTTTTCCGGTTGGGACGGTTGCGGGCGGAAGGGCGGCATGGGCGCGTAGCAAAGCCGCTACGGGAAGAGCGACCAAAACCGCAAGAGCCGTTCCCGTTCCAATCGTTGCGAACCTCGTTTTGCCGTGCTTCATAATACTGTTCTACCGCGTAAGGTTGGTAATTCGTTTCAACGCCGCGCTACTTACAGAGTCTTCGGCGTCGCCCTCGATATACATCGTCCCAGAAACTTTCTCCGCCTTGATGTCGCGCGTGGTGATGTTGACCGTAACGTTTGAGCCGCGCATCTCGCCGCCGTTCGCGCCCGGCAGAACAGCGGAAACGGTGCCGGGGCAACGCAAAACGTTCTCGCCCACGGTCCAAAGCGCACGCGGCGTTCGCACGGTCAGATCGCGGACCCGGCACACGATTCCGCCACTGACGGTAAAGGTTTTCGTGGCGGATTCGTAGACGGCTTGGGGCGCGTTGACAACGGCGCGCGGCTTTTCATCACGCAAAAACTGCGCGGAAATGCCGCCCATGAACTCGAAGCGGGTGCGGGTGCGCGTGGTGTTGATTCGGCCCGCCCGCACAATCCACGCTTTTTTGTTTTTGTCGCGCCCGATAATACGCACGTTGTTTAGTTCCACTCCCACGGTTTCCGGCATGACGGGGCCGACGGTTCCGAAGCCTGCAAGTTGTCTGTACCCGCGCGCGTATCGCAGGGCGAGACCGACCCCGACCCCAAGAACCACGGCTAAAGTCCAAAGTACGGCTCGTTGTACGCGGTCAGTCATGCAAGAAAATCGTCATTTCCTTTGTTCTGCGATAAATAGCGATAAATAAAGCCCGCCTGCGCGGGCTATAGAACTGGTAAGCGCACCATTTCGGCCCGCTACCCCGCCCCGAAGGGCGGTTCTATAACCCGCGCGAGCGGGCTTTATTTACCGAATAACCGCTTTACACGGCGGCGCGCTTGGTATTAGAAGCGCGGCGGCGGCGGCGGGCCGTCGGTGTTGTAGATGAGAAGGTCGCCGAGTTGGGTTGTGCCAGACGCGATAGCGAAGCCGTCCGAGCCGTACGACTGTTGCAGATACACAACCGTTCCGTAGTACCCCGCGCGAACGATGCCACTGGCGCTCGTAACCGTGGGGCCGACAACGGTAACTTTATCCGTTGACGAACCGCTGGTCGTCGCAAGCGTGAAGTTGCCCGTCGAATCCGTGGTCGCGACGACGCCTCGGTAACTCACCGTCGCGCCCGCTACCGGATTGTCGCCGCCATTGCGGTCGAGAACGCGCCCGGAGATACTGCCGCCGCCCGTGGTGCTGGTACCCGTTACGCCTGTATTTGTACCGGTTGTACCGCCGTCACCGCCGCCGCCGCATCCGACGAGTGTGAACAACGCGGAAACGAAAACGAAATAAGCGAGCAAGGCCAAAAAAGACCGACGCGCAGGTGAAGCGGGCGCGGAAACCGTGTGCGCCGCGCGGGGGCTTTCGCCAAAAATCATTGCTGTCATTCCTCCTGCGGACGCCCCTTAAGAACAAGGTTCGTCCGGCGTTCACGGCGCGTCATCCGCTACCGTGCTAAATCGTGGTGAAGTAATCAAAAACGGCGCGAGTAGGGCGCGCACGCGCCCAACATCGCCCGCTATTGTTTCAAAGATAATGCCTAATCGCCCGTTTGCGCGGGGAAGCGGCGGCGGAGTCAACGGCGCCAACGGTGCGCCCGTGAACGCCGGTTTATATTATACGAAATCCACGGCGTCGCCTGCAAGAACGCGCCCGCCGCTTCTTCGAGCGCGGTTCAAACGGGGTTGCGGCCTGCGCCTTTTGTTATTTGACCGCGCCTCCCTCATATTCCTTCACGTCTGCGCCAACCCGACCGATCCGGCGCGTGAGGGGCGGAGCGCATCGTGATACAGTGACAAACGGAAAACCGCGCTTTTTCCGAAGGATTTAGACAACGCCGGGGTCCAAAACGGTGCGAGAATTTTCTCGTTCTACATCCAAAAC
This sequence comes from uncultured Armatimonadaceae bacterium, assembly GCA_964252165.1. Classification (GTDB taxonomy): domain Bacteria; phylum Armatimonadota; class Armatimonadia; order Armatimonadales; family Armatimonadaceae; genus CAXUMS01. The sequence goes on along the minus strand of CAXUMS010000053.1, from coordinate 20,841 downwards.
AACATGATAATTTACCGATTGCATAAATTGACGACAACATTGGCTTACGTAAAACCCGCAGCGCTTTTCGCCGTTTTCGCGCTAAGCGCAACCACGGTTGCGTCTCGCCCGGCAACGGCGCAAACGCCGGAAAGCGGGCCGTCTCCGGCGGCGCGCAAAACCATCGCCCAAATTCACGACCTGGATTTGTTGCCGTCCCTGACGCCGCTTCGCTTGACGCAGGCGCAACTCGACGCTCTATCCAAAGCCTTAGCCGAGGTAAAGGACGCGAGCGATGCGCGCCGCAAGAAAGAAGACGCCGCGCTCGCCGCAATCGCCGATGATGTGACGAAAACGCGGGCGAACCGCTGGGGGAAGAGTTGCGGGCCAAACTCGCCGGGTTGGACAAAGAGTTCGCGACGGAAATCGCCGTGGCGAAGCAAAAGGCGATCAGCGATATTCTGGTAGTGGTCAAGGCGCAACTCACCGACGATCAAAAAACCAACATCGAAGCGCAGATCGAAAAGTTTTTGGGCGGCAAGCGGGTGCCGAAAGAATACGCCAAAGATCCATCAAAGGCCCCGGCGGGCGTGGTGCAGGATCTTGCCCTGCGCGCGTACATTGACCGTGTTTTATTGGATGAGCGCACGCCCGATCTTCTTGCCAAGATGAAACCCGCCGCGCCGCTCGCCGATGCGCCTGCAACTCCCGCAACTTCCGCGCCGGGCGCAAAGGGCGAGTGAGCGGTCCGACCGTTCAAGACGCCTTTTCCGCCGATCACAACGATGTTTTATCCGCGCCGCCTCTCGTAATACCGGCGAGGGTGGAGAACAAGCCTCACAGCCCGGACCGGGAGCCGCCGCACGCTTCTCGCAATTTCGCCGCGCTGGTCGGCGATGTGTCGTGCTTTTTCATTGGTATGGCGTTCCTGGACGGCGCGACCGCGATGCCCGCGCTTGTCGAGCGATTGGGCGGCGGCCCGCGCGTTCTGGGCGCGCTTCTCGCGCTTCGGCAGGCCGCGTACTATCTTCCGCAAATCCCGGTCGCGAACTACCTGCAAGGCCGAACGCGCTTCAAGCCGTTTTTGATTCGCGTGGTTTTCTGGGGGCGGGTTCCGTTGTGGCTCGCCGCGTTCGCCGTATTGTTTCTGGGCAAAACCCATCCCGGCGTCGCGCTCGGCTGTATCGCCGCCGCGTACGCGCTTTCGTGGCTCGGCGATGGCATGGGCGGCGTTCCGTGGACCGCGATTGTGGGCCGGGCGATTCCGGCCCGGCGGCGCGGAAAACTGTTCGCCTCCACGCAGGTTGTGGGCGGCCTGGGACGAATCGCCGTCGGCGTGGTGACGCTGAACCTTTTAGGCGGTCACTGGTTGTCTTTTCCGACAGCCGACGCCGCTCTGGTGTTCGGGTGCGCCGCGTTTATGGCGTTATCGTGGGTGTGCCTTGCGCTGATTAAAGAGCCGGACCCGTCGGTTGTCGAGCGCGACGCATCGGCGGAAAGAACGGGCGGGAGGCCCGGTTTGCGCGGTTTGTGGGACTTTACGCAAACCCTGCCGCGCCTTTTGCGCGACCGCCCGGATTTTGCGCGCTTGGCGCTCGTGCAGATTTTGGGAACGGCGGCGGGCGCGGCGGCTCCGTTCATTGTCGGCTACGCCCAAAAAACCAACCTCACAGCGGGTGACTTGCCGCCCACCGTGCGCGGCTTGCTGGGCATGCTGAAAACGGGCGGTTTGCCCGGCCTTTTCTTGATCACGCTTACCATAGGCTTGCTGTGCCTCGCCCCGGTTTGGGGCTGGCTCACCGACCGTAAGGGACCGCGCGCCGCGCTCTTCGCCTTGTTCGCGGCGGCGTTTTTATCGCCTGTGATGGCGATTTTGGGAGCGTATGCGCCAACCGGCGGGGCGGCTATCGGATTTTTCCTCGCGGCGTACTTCTTCTACGGCGCGGTGCAAGACGGGTGGGTGACGATTACCAACTACCTACTGGAAGCGGTCCCGGAAGCGGAGCAACCCACGTACATCGGTTTGATGAACGCCGCGAGCGCGCCCGCGCTTCTGTTGCCGGTGTTCTGCGGGCAACTAACCGGCGTTTGGGGCGCGCCCGCCGCATGGATTTTCGCCGCCGTTCTGCTCTTGGTCGGCCTGTTTGTCGTCTGGACCTTGCCCAACACGCGCGCGCGGCGCGCCTAAAGCGCTCTTAAAGGCGTCTTGGGAAACGCCATAATAGACAAAAAGAACCGTATTTTGATATAATAGGCGTTGTAACAACCATTCGTTGACGGGCGGCCCCGACGCCGCCTCGAACGCCCCACGGTCAACAGTTTACGTATAGTGTTCAAGAACGCGCCCGCTGATGAGGCGCGACTACTTTAGATCAGGAGGCGACCGCTCGCGGTCGAAATTTATGATTCCCGATTCCGCTTTATCTTTTTTACAGCGCCTTGTCGAAACCCCGTCGCCGTCCGGCTTCGAGGAGCCGAATGCACGCCATTTCCGCGAATATGTCGCCCCGTTCGCCGATACGGTGGAAACCGATGCGATAGGCAACGTTATCGCGTCCGTCAATCCGGAAGGCTCGCCGCGCGTGATGCTCGCCGGGCATATGGACGAGATCGGCTTTCTCGTTCACTACATTTCCGATGAGGGCTTTTGCTATTTTCGCACGATTGGCGGGCATGACAACGCCGTAATCGTCGGTCAGCGCGTCACGATTCACACGTGTCGCGGCCCGGTCCCGGGCGTGATTGGGAAGAAGCCGATCCACCTTTTGGACAACGACGAGCGAACCAAAAAATTAGAGCTGCACGATCTTTGGGTGGACATCGGCGCGACGCGCGGCAGGGCCGAGGCCATTGACGCAGGCGTCCGGGTCGGCGACCCGGTGACGTACAGCGTCGGCATGAACTATTTGCAAGGTGACCGCGTGACCGCGCGCGCTTTAGATAATCGTATCGGGGCGTGGGTAGTCGCCGAGGCATTGCGCCGCGTTAAGGATTTGCACCCGCAGGCCGCTGTGTTCGCGGTCGCGACCGTGCAGGAGGAGATCGGTCTTCGGGGCGCGCGGACATCCGCCTATGGCGTGGACCCGGACATCGGTATCGCCGTGGATGTCACATTCGCGTCGGATTTTCCCTCGATGGACAAGCGCAAAATAAGCGACGTGAAACTCGGAGGCGGCCCGACGATTTTGCGCGGCGCGAACGCCAACCGCAGGCTCGCCGATCATCTCATTTCGCTCGCCGAGGAGTATCATATCCCGTACCAGCCGGAGGCCACGCCAGGCGGGACGGGAACCGACGCAAACGCGATGCAAATCAGTCGCGCCGGTATGATCACGGGTCTTGTCGGGATTCCGCTCCGGTATATGCACACGCCTTGTGAGGTGATTTCGCTCTCCGACGCCGACCATGCCGCCGAACTTCTGGCGCACACGTGCGCGTCGCTTCGCCGAACCGATGATTGGATTCCGCAATCGCTTCCGTCGTGCTAAAAAAGAAAAACGCCGCTCCCCGACCGGAGCGGCGTTTCACTGACGCCCTGCGCCGTTCATGGCCCGGCGCGGTGTCGGGCCTTGCGCTAACGCTTTCCTACGCCCCGCTCGGTTGGTGGTGGACCGCGTGGATCGCCCTAATCCCGTTGTACGCCCTGCTGTCGCGCGGTCCGGGTGACGCTATCGCGACCGCTACGCCCAAGCCGCCTCGTTCCTCGTTCTTGTGGGGTTTCGCGCCCGGCTTCTGGTTCGGAACCGTTTTGTTTTTGGCGGGAATGCCGTGGATGAGCCGCATCGGGTTTATCCCCTACGTTATCCTATGTTTGCTACAAGGCGTTCCGTTCGCGGTTTTGGCCATCATCGCCGCGCGCGTTCTGCCGCGCTTGTCGCCGCGCCTGCGCCCCCTTGTGTGGGCCGCAATGTGGGTTTTGCTGGAAGCGTCCAAGAGTTATGGTAAGGTCGCCTTCCCGTGGTTCCTGCTCGCCGCATCGCAGGCCCACGCGGTCCCGCTCGTACAAATTGTCTCGGTGACGGGACAGTGGGGATTGTCGTTTGCGGTCGCGGCGGTGAATGGTTTGTGGGTCGAGGCATGGCGTTTGCGCAGCGACCTAGACACGCCGCGCCGCACGGTACGGCGTTATACCGCCATTCCAATCTGCGCTTTGCTGGGCTTGTTCGTTTTCGGCTACTGGGAGTTGCTTCAAATCGCGGATTGGGCGATGCGCGTACATCTAAAGAGCGACACGACGCGGCGGGTTATCGCGACCGCGCAGGGAAGCCATCGCAAACAGCGCGCCGAGAGGTACACAATGGAAGACCAGCAAGCCGCGCTTCAAACCTACCTGGACCTTAGCCGTGACATCATGGTTCGCTCCCAAAAATATATTCGCCAGCCGGATATGATCGTGTGGCCGGAAACCGTGGCGCCGGGTTATTTGCTCCGTGACCGCGCGCTTTACGAGACGGTGAGCGGACTTGCGCGCGATTTGCGAACGCCGCTTCTTGTCGGCACAACCGATGTGGACGAGAACGGTTTGTACCGCAACACCGGCGTTTTATTCGACCGCAACGGCATGGATCAGGGACGCTACGACAAGCAGCAACTCGTCCCGATGGGGGAGTTCTTCTTGTTTCGCCCGGTACTCGGCCCGATCTACGCCCGCTTCCCGGTTCCCGCCGATGATTTTGTCGAGGGAAATGAACCGGGCCTTTTCACCGTGGGCGGTATGGACCCCCAAAAAGCGATGCGGGTCGGCGTCGTGATCTGCTACGAATCCGCGTTTCCGCGCCTGCCCGCCCAGCGAGTCCGCGACGGCGCGCAGGTGATTGTGCAACTCACCAGCGACCAAACCTTTGACGGCACATGGGAGCCGGAACAGCACGCGGACCTTGCCGTTTTGCGCGCGGTGGAAACGCGCCGCAATTTCGTGCGCGCCGCCTCGTCCGGCGTTACCAGCGTCATTGGTTGCACTGGCTCGGTAGAAGAATCGCTCCCCGTCCTGACCCGCGACGCTCTTATTGCGACGGTCCTTTTGCGCGACGACATCACGCCGTACGTTCGCTTCGGCGACTGGTTTGTCGCGGTTTGCGCCGGTATCGCCGGTTGGGGCTTGTACCGCGCCGCGCGGCGGGCAAAACCAACTCCTTCAAACGCTTGAACGATTCAGGTTCGTCAAACCCATCCGCTGTAACAAAAAAAGCGCGGGTCGGACAATTGTCCGACCCGCGCTTTCTGACTTGACGCCTTCTTAGATTAGAAGCGATAGTGCGAGAACGCCTTGTTGGCTTCAGCCATCTTGAAGCCTTCTTCGCGCTTGCGGACCGCGCCGCCCGCGCCGTTGGCGGCATCGAGGATTTCGTTGGCGAGTTTGTCCATCATCGTGCGACCGTTGCGGCGGCGCGAATACGTGACCAGCCAGCGGATGCCAAGCGCGGTGCGTCGCTCAGGGCGGACTTCGGTCGGAACCTGGTAGGTCGCGCCGCCGACGCGTCGGGGCTTAACCTCAACGACCGGCATGATGCGGCGAAGGGCTTCCTCGAACACTTCGATGCCGGGGCGGCCCGCTTTGGCCTCCACCTGATCAATCGCGCCGTAGAAAATACGCTCGGCGACGCTCTTCTTGCCGTCCATCATCATGCGGTTGATGAAGCGGGAAACCATCACTTTGTTATAAATCGGGTCCGGCGCGATAACGCGGCGCTCGGCAGGGCCTTTTCGTGGCATATTATTTAACCTTTACTACTTCTTCGCCGGAGCCGCTTTGGGCATCTTGGCGCCATACTTGGAGCGGGACGATTTGCGGTCTTTGGTGCCTGCGGTGTCGAGCGTGCCACGAACGATGTGGTAGCGGACGCCGGGAAGGTCCTTGACACGTCCGCCGCGGATCATAACGACGCTATGCTCTTGAAGGTTATGCCCGATACCGGGAATATAAGCCGTAACCTCAATGCCGTTCGTGAGGCGCACACGAGCCGTTTTGCGAAGCGCGGAGTTCGGCTTCTTCGGGGTCATGGTTCGCACGATAAGGCACACGCCCCGCTTCTGGGGGTTACCCTTCATAGCGGGCGACTTCGACTTTTTCGTGACCTTTTGTCGCCCTTTACGCACAAGCTGACTGATTGTCGGCATACTAAATTTTTCCTGACCGCTTCCTGAAAATGTTTTGCATCCCGTTCTTAAAATAAACGGGCGGTTGCTTACGCTAAAGACCGGCAACGAAAAACCCCGCGCAACCGGGGCGCGCACTGTCCGAACAAGTACGGATCAAGCGCGCAACGCACAGGGCGGCAGGGGTCATCGCGATAAACGGGCCTTTAGTTAAGGTATCGTCGCCGCACGCCGTTCGCGCTTTGCGACGCGAACCACTAAACTTCCCTTTGCCTGCCGCGTGAATTAATACGTTCGCAAGTTTACGTTGTCGCACCGAATAACAAGACGACGCGCTAGCGCGCAAGAGCGCACGCTCATCCTCTCTATCGGACAACCTTCAAAGTATACCGCGCGCCCTTGCGAGCGTCAAGTTCGTTTAGCCGCGCGTTTGCGAGCGCGCGGTTCGCCTCGTGGCGCGCGTGTAGGCGCCCCTATACGGGGCGCGGTACAATTTTGATTGGGCGGCGGTTCTGTTTTCCGGTTCGGAACCGAGAAGCGTGCGTCGGCCCGTTCTTTTATCTATGTCAATATCGCGAAAATTTTCGGAAACCGTTCAAAAAACCACGCTTCCCAACGGCGTTCGTATCGTAACGGAAAGTATCGAGTACGTTCAGTCCGTTTCTTTAGGCATCTGGGTCGCCACCGGCGCGCGGTACGAAGAGCCGAACCGGAGGGGCATTTCTCACTTTTTGGAGCATATGCTCTTCAAGGGAACGGAACGCCGCCCGACCGCAAAGCAGATCGCCGACGAAATGGATATGGTCGGCGGCTACCTGAACGCCTTCACCGACAAGGAATACACGTGCTACTACGCGCGCACCCTGTCCGAGCATTTGACGCTGGGCGTGGACTTGCTCGCGGATATGTATATGAACTCGGTTTTCGATGCCGAGGAGTTGGCCCGCGAGCAGAAGGTAGTCTTAGAGGAAATCAAGCGGCGGGACGACGACCCGGACGATCTTGTCCATGACCTTTTCGCGGAAACCCTATACAAGGACCATCCGCTCGGTTTGCCGGTTATCGGAACCGCCGAGGTGGTTGCGTCGCTGACGCCGCAGAATCTGCGCGATTACATGGCGCTCCGCTACGGGCCGGACAACGTGATTGTCGCCGCCGCCGGGAATTTAGAACACGAGCGCGTGGTGGAGCTGGTGCAGGCGTCGCTGGGGAACTTAACGGGAAAGTCGGACACGCCCGCCGAGTCGCGTCCTTCGGTCAGTGTGGATTTGCTGAACTATGCGCGCCCGACCGAGCAGGTGAACTTCTGCATCGGGTCTACGGGCTTCGGGCAGTTCGACGAGGAGAAGTACCCACTCGCCATTCTGGACACGGTTCTGGGCGGCTCGATGGGGTCGCGCTTGTTCCAGGAAATCCGTGAAAAGCGCGGCCTTGCCTACTCGGTCGGGTCGTACGCCGCCACCCACCGCGAGGGCGGCTATTTTGCTGCCTATGGCGGCACATCGCCGGACACGTACGAGCTGTGCCTTGACTTGGTGCGCGAGGAGTTCGCCAAAGTGCGCCGCGACGGCGTCACCGAGGACGAAATGGAGCGCGCCCGCAATCAGTTCCGAGGCTCGATTGTGATGGCGCAGGAATCTATGTCGTCGCGCATGAACCGCATGGGCAAGTCCGAGGTGTATTTCGACCGCGTGGTTCCGCTTGAAGAGGTAATGGACGCGATTGACGCCGTTACCAACGACGATATTCTGCGTGTCGCCCACCGGATTTTCCCGGAAGACATGGGCCAGTTGACCATCGCCGCAGTCGGGCCGTTCGGAGAGTACGCAAGCGCCGCCACGGACGACGACGAGGACGACGAGGCGGAAGAAGGCGCGCCCGAATGAGCGGGACCGGCGCGCCGATTCGCGTTTTAGTGGCGGGCGCCCACGGGCGTATGGGGCGCGAGGTGGTACGGGCGGTATCCGATGCAAGCGACATGATGGTTGCCGCTGAGGTCGGCGCGCAGGACGATTTAGCCGCCCTGCTCCGCGAATCCGGCGCGCAGGCGATGGTGGATTTCACGGTTCCCCACGCTGTTATGGGAAATATCCGCGCCGCGCTCGCCGCCCGCGTGGTTCCTCTTGTCGGCGCAACCGGCTTGTCCCCCGCCGATCTGGACGAGGCGCGGGCGTTGTGCGACGTGAGCGAAACCGGCGCGCTGGTCGCGCCGAATTTCGCGATTGGGGCGGTTTTGCTGATGCGGTTCGCACGCGACGCCGCCCGCTACCTGCCGGACGCCGAGATTATCGAGATGCACCACGAGCGCAAACTCGACGCCCCATCCGGCACCGCCCTCAAAACCGCCGAGATGATCGCGAGCGGACGAGCGGATGCGGGCGTGGCGCAAACGGCGGAAATGTTGGGCGCGTTTGAAACGGTTCGGGGCGCGCGCGGCGGGCGAACGGCGGACGGCGTTCCCGTTCACTCCGTCCGCTTGCCCGGCTTTGTCGCCTCGCAGGAAGTCATTTTCGGCGGACCGGGTCAGCGGCTTTCGCTCCGGCACGATTCCATTGACCGCGCCTCGTTCATGCCCGGCGTTCTGCTCGCCATCCGGCGCTGTAACGAGTTGCGCGGTTTGGTTTACGGATTGGAAAATTTGCTGTAGCGTCCGTCTGCAAACGTTCGCGCTCATGATTGGGACCTGCGGCGGCGCTGAAGCCGTCGGGAAGTGAATTTTGCGATGTTCGGTAAACGACTGGCCCAGAAAATATTCCTCGGCTATTTCGTGCCGCTCGCCGTCACGCTGATCGCCGTTCTCGTGATTCCCGCCCTGATCTCGCGCCTTTTGGGGCAGGCGACACGCGATTATGACGGCGCGGTCCGGCTCGCCGAAAACATGTACGATCTGCGCCGGGCGACGACCGACAGCGAATACAACCTGCGCGGCTATCTCCTGTACCGCGATGACAGTTTCCGCCAGCAGTTTCAGGAAAAACGCGATTTGTACCGCATGCGCTACCGCGAAATCGCCGACTATGTGGAACAACAGCCGGACAAGCGCATTGCTTCCCCACTAACCCTTGCAAGCGAATCGTACCGCGACTGGCTCCGCGAAAAAGCGGTTCCCGCGATCCGCGAGGCCGAAGAACAGGAAAGGCGCGGACGCAGACCATCGCCCGCTGATGCCGCCCAAACCGCCCGTGAAAGCGAGGAAAGCTTCGCGCAGGCGCGTCGCCGCATGGACGCGCTGGTGGCGAGCGCCGGGTCCTACCGCGAATCGCAACTTTTGCGCGCTCGCCGTGATGAAACCCTGCGCCGCATCGTCACCGTGGTCATTCCCGTCGCGGGCCTCCTTGCCGTTCTGCTGGTCAACCGGTCCATCGCCCTCGGCATCACAAAGCCCATCACGGACTTGACGCAGGCGACCGAGACGGTGGAGAAAAACGGAGTCGGGGCGGCGGTATCGCTTTTGAACGGTGGCGATGCGGACGAAATCGGCGGCGACGAGGTCGCGGAACTGCGGCGCGCGTTCTACCGCATGGCGCGCACCATCGGTCAGCGCGAGGCCGTTTTGAAAGCGCAGAACGACGCTTTAGGGGCCATTGGGCGACGCGTCGAGGCCGTACTGAATGCGACCAACGACGGCATCGTGATGCTTGACCGCTCAGGCGGTTTTTCCGTGGTCAACGAGCGCTTCGCGTATCTTTTTGGATTGGAACCGGAAACGCTTCTCGATCAAACGTTTGCACAGGCGGGACCGCTCATCGTCGGTCGGTTCCGCAAGAAATCTCTGGTGCGTGAGCGACTGCGCGCGATCATGGAGGACCCGGAGATTATCGCGGACGAAACGTTCGAGATCGCCGAACCGGTCGCACGAACGCTCCGTATTTACTCCGCCCCGGTTCGCGGCGAGAAGAAAAACGAAAACGACGCGCCCGAATTGCTCGGTCGCATTTTTGTGTTCCGTGATGTCACCCGCGAAACTGTGGTGGACCGGATGAAAACCGAGTTTGTTTCCACAGTCTCCCATGAACTCCGAACGCCGTTGACCGCGATCAAGGGTTATATTGACCTGATGGTCGGCGGACAAACCGGGCCGCTCACGGATATTCAGCGCGAGTTTTTGACGATGGCGCAAAGCAGTACGGGACGCCTGACGCTACTCATCAACGATATGCTGGACATTTCGCGTATCGAATCGGGCCGGATGGAGGTGCGGCAGGAAACCGTGGAGTATGCGCCGCTTGTGATGGAGGCGGTGCAGATGATGGCGGGCGAGGCCGACAAAAAAGGTTTGTCGCTCCGGTTCGTGGGCGATACGAGCGCGGCGGGCGATGCAAAAACCGGTGGCGGTCCGCTCATTATCGGCGACGCCGACCGTATCAATCAGGCGCTGGTAAACCTTTTATCCAACGCGATCAAGTACACGCCGCGCGGCGGGACCGTCACGGTGTCCGTCGAGGCGGACGATGGTTTTGTGACAACGTGCATCGCGGATACCGGTATTGGTTTGTCGCAGGCGGATATGACGAAACTGTTCCAAAAGTTTTTCCGCGCGGACAATTCCACCACGCGCTCGGTCGGCGGAACCGGTCTGGGCCTTGCCATTACGAAAGCCATTCTGGAGAAGATGAACGGCTCGATCTGGGCGGACAGCGCGCCGGGCGAGGGAACCCGCTTTTACTTCACGCTTCCCGCCGCGACCGACGCCGAGCGGGTTACGGGCGGCGTTTACCCCCTCGAAGAAGACGGTGACGAGGCGATAACCCAACCAAACGAAGAAGGAATTGCTCCCGCCTCGGCTTCGGGTGACGCCGCTGTCGTTGCGGAAACAATGACGCTGGTTCTGAATGTGGATGACGACGTTTCCGTTTTGCACCTTTTAGGCCAGCAATTTCGCAAGCGCGGCTTTGTCGCCTCGGGCGCTACCACCCAGCGTGACGCGCTTCGCCGCGCCCGCGATTTGCGACCCGACCTGATAACGCTAAATCCGTGCCTTACCGCAAGCGACGGCGCGAGCGGCTTGTCGCTGCTTCGCGCCCTTCGCGCCGACCCATTGACCCAGAACGTTCCGGTTTTACTGGTCGCGGTCGAGCGCGGCGCGCTCCGCACGGAAGCGTTCGCGCCGCTTCACGTCTTCACCCGCCCGCTTTCGACCGTTGATTTGAACGCCATCCGCGCCGCGCTTCAGACCGCGCCGAACGCCGAGGTTCATGTTCTCGTGGTGGGTGGCGAGGATGTACGGCAGGCGATCCGTGATCGCTTCGAGGCGGACGAGAACATCGGGATCGTCTGCGCGGAAAACAACGAAGAAGCCCGTCGTCTCGCCTTGCAGTACCGCCCCCAACTTGCCGTGGTGGAGGTCGGGAACGCCGAGAGCGATGCGGAGGTCGTGCGTCTTATCGTTGATCTTCAGCGCGCCAGCGGAACCAACAATACGGCGGTTGCGCTTGTCGCCGACGCGAATGCGTTCAGTTCGCAGATCGCGCCGGTGACCCCGCCCGGCGGGCGCCCCATCGGAATTGAACAAGCGCCAACCACGGCCCAGGCGCTGATCGACGCGCGGCGCGCGGCGGCGTCAGCCAAATAAGGAACGGACCCTGTTTTCGTGCGCTTTCAGGAAAGAACCGTCTTGCGCGGCGCACAAGGCAATAAAGCATTTATGAAACGATACAACGTGGCAATCGCCGGGGCGACTGGAGCGGTCGGAGCGGAGTTTTTGAAATTGTTGGAGGAGCGCGAGTTTCCGCTCGGCGAACTGCGCTTGCTCGCCTCGTCCCGGTCAACGGGAACCGTTTTGCGGTTTGGCGGCAAGGACAATGTCGTCGAAGAATTGACCGAGCAGTCGTTCGAGGGCATTGATGTAGCGTTCTTCTCGGCGGGCGGCGGCAGGTCCAAAGAGTTTGCGCCCGCCGCTGTGGAAGCGGGCGCGGTCGTGATTGATAACTCGTCCGCGTTCCGCATGACGGACGGCGTACCGCTCGTGGTGCCGGAGGTGAACGGCGACGACGCCTTAGCGCATACCGGCGTTATCGCGAACCCGAACTGCTCCACCATCATTTTGCTCATGGTTCTCGCGCCTCTGCACCGCCTATCGCCGGTACGCCGCGTGGTCGTGTCTACGTATCAGGCCGCGTCGGGCGCGGGGGCGTCCGCGATGCGCGAGTTGGAAGCGCAAAGCGAGGCGTTTTTGTCCGGTCAACCCATCATCAAAAACGTGTTCCCGCACCAAGTCGCGTTTAATTTATTTTCGCACAATACGCCGATTGACGAGAGCGGCTACAACGAAGAAGAGCGGAAAATGGTCCACGAAACCCGAAAAATTCTCCACGAGCCAAATCTGCTTTTAACCGCGACATGTGTGCGCGTGCCGGTTCTTCGCGCGCACAGCGAAAGCGTCAACATCGAATTTGCGAACGAGCGACCCACGGTTGACGCCGCCCGCGACGCGCTCAGGGCGTTTCCCGGCGTCGAGGTCGTGGACGACCGCGAAACCAACACGTTTCCCATGCCGCTCGATGCGTCGGGCCGCGACGCGGTTTTGGTCGGGCGACTGCGCGAGGACATCAGCCATCCGCAAGCCCTCGATTTATTCGTGTCCGGCGACCAAATTTTGAAGGGCGCTGCATTGAACGGCTTCCAAATCGCGCAGTACCTCGTGGAGCGGGACGCGGTCAAAGGCCGCATGATGGCGGTAACAGGAGAAGTGGCGTAATGCGCGGCGAAAACGCCCGATTCGGGCATTTGATTACGGCGATGGCGACCCCGCTGACGCCATCCGGCGACCTTGATTTGGACAGGGCCGTGCGGCTCGCCCGTTACCTTCTCGCGAATGGCTCCGACGCCGTCGTCGTGAACGGCACGACGGGCGAGTCCCCGACCACCACGGTTGAGGAAAAAGCGGCGCTGGTGGAAACCATTGTCGGGGCCGTGGGCGCGGGCAAGGTAATCGCGGGCGCGGGCGGCAACAGCACGGCTGAGGTCGTGCATCTTGCCCAGGCGTCCGCCCGGGCTGGGGCGACCGCGTTTTTATCCGTCGCGCCGTACTACAACAAACCGTCGCAGGAAGGTTTGCACCGCCATTTCCGTGCGGTCGCGGACGCCGCCGACGGCGCGCCCGTCATTTTATATAACGTGCCGGGGCGCACGATCACCAACATTGACGCGTCCACCACGGCCCGCCTCGCCCGCGACGCCGCGAACATCGTCGGGACGAAAGAAGCGTCGGCGAATATGGCGCAGGTCGCCGAGATTATCCGTATCACGCCCGACGATTTCGATGTGTACAGCGGTGACGACGCCACGATTTTGCCCACGCTCGCCTTGGGCGGCGCGGGCGTGATTTCAGTGATCTCGCACCTGGCCGGCCCGGACCTCGCCCGTATGATGCAGGCGTGGTACCGGGGCGATTGCGCCGAAGCCGCGCGCTTGTTCCTCGCGACGCTTCCGGTTACGCGCGCTATTTTCTCCGCGCCGTCGCCCGCCCCGCTCAAGTACGCCCTGAGACTGGTGGGGCAGGAGACCGGCGGCGTTCGTCTGCCGCTCGTGGATTTGGAGGACGAGGAACAGGCTATTGTGCGCGCCGCTCTTCGAGAATACGGCGTCGCGCTTTCGTAGAAGCCCGACACAAAATAAAGGCTTGACAATCGCGGGTCGCTCCAATGCTTTTTTCCTATGAACAACGAACTGCTCCGCGATAAGTTTATCGGCGCTCTGCTCGGCGTGATGGCGGGCGACGTGATGGGCGCACCGGTGGAGGGATGGGAAGAGGAGCGCTTGAACGCCTCGTTGCGCGCTGTCGCCGGTTTGCCCCGACGCTCACCGGAGCGCGCCCTGCACGAGGCCGTGCTGGGGCTGATTACCGGCGCGGAGATTCCCGCCGGAGCCGCGCGCTACACGGACGACACGCAAATGACGCTGGGCGTTGCCGAGTCCCTGTGCGACTTCCCGGACTTTGATGGGCCGGACATGGCGCGACGGTTCGTCGAGAACTTCGAGGGACAACGCGGCTACGGGATAGGAGCCTACAGCGTTTTGCTCGCCTTGAAAAAAGGCGCGGAATGGAACGAACCTGCGCGACGAATTTTTGGCGGGCGGGGAAGTTGGGGCAATGGCGCCGCGATGCGCGCCGCCCCAGTCGGTTTGTTGTTCCATAAACCGGAGCAGGCGGAAAACCTGCGGCGGATCGCGGATTTGCAGGCGCAAATTACGCACACGCACGCTTTGGGCCGTGAAGGGGCGATTCTGCAGGCGGCCTCAGTCGCCGTGGCGACCCGGCGAATACCGCTCGCGGACACCAAGTCTTTCGATGCGGAAGGTTTCTTGAATGAAACATTGGCTACTACCGGCAATTGTTCGAGCGACGATTTCGCCGAGCGGTTTGAGCGCGTTCGCGTATTGCTCCGGGACCCGCAATCACCCTCGGTTGTGGCGCAACAACTGGGCAACGGCATCGAGGCCGTCAACTCAGTTCCCGCCGCGCTATATTCCTTCCTCGCGCATCCGCTCTCATTGCCGGACGCCATTTCGTATGGGGTTCGTTTGGGCGGCGATGCGGACACCATCGGCGCGATGTGCGGGGCTATCGCGGGAGCGTATCACGGAGCGCGGGCGATTCCCGCCCCGTGGCTGACGGCCTTAGAAAACGGCGCAAAAGGGCGCGACTACGCCGCAAGCTTGGGCGCGCGTCTGTGCGATGTGTGGGCGAGCCGTTCCGTTCAAAATGTGGCCTTTCAATGAGCGCATTTGTGTCAAGTTGCCTTATATTTGTTACCGCGCCGGAACCAAAATCGCCCCGGTGAGCGGCGCCAGTGTCATTGTTACGGAAAGAGAACCGCCGCGCCCCATAAAACGCTTGCCGCTCAGAGCGTCGGCGAACGCCGTCGAACGAAGCGCGCTTGGCGCCGCTGTTTTGGTGGCGGCCCGAAGTGGAATTGTCACCGTACGCGATACGCGCGAACGGTTCAGAACGACCACGGCGACCTTGTTCCCCAACTCGCGAGAGAATGCAAGCGTTCCGGCCTTGTCGTCGGTGAGCAAAATGCGCGCGTCACCGCTTTGCAGGGCGGGGTTGGCGTTCCGAACCGCAATCAACTTTTTGTAGTAGGCGAGCATCGGGTTTGCGGCGTTCGCGGTTTGCCACTGCATCGGGCGACGGTTGTCCGGGTCCGCGCCGCCCTGCATTCCGAGTTCCTCGCCGTAGTAGATGGACGGCGCGCCGACCCACGTAAATTGAAGCGTCGCCGCGAGCCGGTGCATTTGCGCGTCGTTCTTGCACAGCGTCAAAAAGCGCGGCGTGTCGTGGGACGACAGCAAATTCATCATGTTGCGCGAGACTTGCGGCGCGTACGAGGCGTCGAGCGCGGTTAAGCGGCTTGCGAACTGGGTCGGCGTCGTTTTTTCCTCGGCGAAGAATCGTAGGCACGAGTCGCGGAACTGATAGTTCATTACCGAGTCCCATTGATCGCCTTTCAGCCACGGCGAACCGTCGCCCCACACCTCGCCCACGATCCACAGGTTCGGGTCCAGGGTTTTCGCCTTGACGCGCAGATCGCGCCAGAAGCGCGGGTCCACCTCGTTTGCGACATCGAGGCGCATCCCGGCGAGCGGCAGTTCTTTCTTCCAATAGTCCACGAGCGACAAAAGATACTCGTGGGTCGGCGGATTGAGAACATTAAATTTGGGCATGGATGGAAAGCCGTACCACGCGGTGTAGTTCGGCTTGTCTTCAACCTTGACCGGATACGACTGGACAAAATACCAATCCTTGTAAGTGGACGCTTCGCCTTTATCCTGGATGTCCTGAAACGCGAAGAAGTTGGTCGCGGAATGGTTGAAAACGAAATCCATGACGGTGCGGATACCGCGCGTTTGCAACGACCGGGAAAGGCGGGCGAACTCCGCATTCGTGCCGAATTGCGGATCAATCTTTTTGTAGTCCGTCGCATCGTACCGGTGGTTGGAAGGCGACTGGAAAACCGGGTTGAAATACACCGCGCCAACGCCGAGCGCCGCCAGATAGTCCACATGCTTTTCGACGCCGACCGCATCGCCGCCGAAGCGGTTGAAGTACGTCGGCTTCGCATCCCACGCTTCCACGTCCTTCGGGTCGTTGGTTTCGCTACCGTTCTCGAAGCGGTCCGGGAAAATCTGGTAAAAAACCGACCTCTCCACCCACGATGGCGTCACGAACGGCTTAAATGTTTTCGCATTGAGCGCAAATGGCTTGATAATGTTGCCATCTTTAACCCTTGAGTTAAGGCTGGTCGCCGAGATTACGCCATTTGCGCTGACAATCAGATTTGTCTTTCCGTCGGCAAGCGTGAAGGCGTAATGTAAATCGTCGGCACGGTTCCACGGCGCGCGAACCTGATAGAGCGCGTAAAAATCGTCCTCGGAAACCTTCGTCATCGGAAGCGATGAGCGGTTCAAGAACACCGCCGAAACGCTCGAAATGTCGCCCGAACGAACGCGGAGCGAAAGGGTGATCTGGCCCCGGTCGTAATTAAGATAAGGCGGCGCCTGCACGTGTTGAAGCGCGCTTTGGGTGATAACGCCATCGCCAATTCGGGCGGGCTTATCATACTCGGGTGGTAAGACAAGCAGGACCGAGTTGACATTTCCGCCGCCGTCGTCCTCATTCTTGGCGGCGCGCGGGTCGGCGAGCCACGTTTCGCCGTTCACGACGAACTTGTACTGATGCTTGCCGTAGGGAAGGGCGGTCGTCACGCGCCACGACGCGCCGTCCGCGCTTTGGGTCATTGGGAGCGCGTTCTTGTCCCAGTTATTGAACGTCCCTGCGACGCTCACGCTTTTCACGTCGGCCCCGCCGGGCGCGGGCGTATAGATAAAGGTACGTTGCGTCACGGCGGCGCTTGCTTTAGTCGCGGCGCCCTGCAGTATCGGCGCGGCGATAGCGACGCGCGGCGGCGCACCGGTGAGCAGGGGAAGCGACAACAATGTCGGCGCCACGGCGACAGCGGCGGCGCATCTCAGGGGACGCAAAGCGTAATAGCAAAAATAGTTTTTCATAGACGTTCGTTCTGCAATTACGTTTACCCAATCGGTTGGGGTTTCCTGCATTGGCGGCGGTGTATATTTCTAAATCATGTCCCCTTGACAAATTTTGGGAACCGTGAAACGACAACAAGCATATGATATAAAGAACAGGCGCGGGGCGGAAACGTCCGGCGTCTTTGCTTGTGTGACAGGGGGCTTGGTCCAAAGACGCCCCGCCGCGCCGTTTAATCCTTCAAACGGCGGCGATTTTTCCTTAAAGGCTTAAAGTTATGGCACGGGATTACAGTTTAGAGAATACGCGAAACATCGGCATTGCCGCTCATATCGACGCGGGTAAGACCACCGTCACCGAGCGCATCCTTTACTATACCGGTCGTAACTACAAGATCGGCGAGGTACATGAGGGCGCGGCGACGATGGACTGGATGGAGCAGGAGCAGGAGCGTGGTATCACTATCACGTCCGCCGCGACCACCTGTTTTTGGGGCTTGAAAGACAACCCGGAGATTCCGGGCGCGCGCCTTCCCACCCACCGCATTAATATCATTGATACGCCGGGACACGTTGACTTCACGGTCGAGGTAGAGCGCTCCATGCGCGTTCTCGATGGCGCGGTCGCGGTTTTCTGCGCGGTCGCAGGCGTTCAGCCGCAGTCCGAAACCGTGTGGCGTCAGGCGAACAAGTACAAGGTTCCGCGCCTCGTTTTCGTGAACAAGATGGACCGCCTGGGCGCGGATTTCTTCACGGTCGTCAAGGCGGTTCGCGAGCGTCTTGGTGCGAACGCGGTGCCGATTCAGGTTCCGATTGGGGCCGAGTCGGACTTTTTGGGCGTGGTTGACCTGGTGACCATGAAGGCAATCGTCTACAAGGACGAAGTCGGCAAGGTCGTTGTGGAAGAGGACATTCCCGCCGACTTGCTCGACATCGCATCGGAATGGCGTGAAAAGATGATCGAAGCGGCGGCGGAAGCCGACGAGGAGCTGATCGAAAAGTTCTTGGAAGGCGAGACCATCACCGCCGACGAGATTATGGCGGCTCTCCGCAAGGGGACGCTCGCCGGGACGATCACGCCGATGCTGTGCGGAACCGCGTTCAAGAACAAGGGCGTTCAGCCCATGCTCGATGCGGTTGTCAACTACCTGCCGTCGCCGACCGACGTTGGGGCCGTTCCCGGTCACAATGTAGACGACTACGACGAGGTGGTGACGCGCGAACCGACCGACGATGCGCCGTTCTCCGCGCTTGCGTTCAAGTTGATGAACGACCCGCACGTCGGAAACCTGACGTTCTTCCGGGTGTACAGCGGTACGCTCACAAAGGGGTCCTACGTTTACAACGCGAGCAAGGGCAAGAAGGAGCGCATCAGCCGCGTTCTGCAAATGCACGCCAACAAGCGCGAGGAAATCGACGTTGTGTACGCCGGTGATATCGCCGCCGCCGTCGGCTTGTCCGACACGACGACGGGTGACACGCTGTGCGACGAGAAGCAGCCGGTTTTGCTGGAGTCCATTGTGTTCCCGGACCCGGTTATCGAGATGAGCATCGAGCCGAAAACGAAAACCGACCAGGACAACATGGGTAAGGCCCTTGCGCGGCTTGCCGCCGAGGACCCGACGTTCCGTATGCACACGGACCCGGAAACCGGTCAGACGATCATTCGCGGCATGGGCGAGTTGCACCTGGAGATTATCGTGGACCGCATGAAGCGCGAGTTCCGGGTTGAGGCAAACCAGGGCAAGCCGCAGGTTGCGTACCGCGAAACCATCAAGGTTCCGGCCCGTGCGGAAGGCCGCTTCGCACGGCAAACCGGCGGCAGGGGTAAGTTCGGTCACTGCATCCTGGATGTCGAGCCGAACGAGATCGGCGGCGGGTTTGTGTTCGAGAACAAAACGGTCGGCGGCTCGATTCCGAAGGAATTCATCAAGCCGATCCAGCAGGGGGTCGAAGAGGCCATGCTTCACGGCGTGGTCGCGGGCTTCCCGATGGTGGACGTGAAGGTCGCCGTGATTGACGGTTCCTACCACGAGGTGGACTCTGACGAAATCTCGTTCAAGATCGCGGGTTCGATGGGCGCGAAAGCCGCGTTCCAGAAGGCCCAGCCGACGATCAAAGAGCCGATTATGCAGATCGAGGTTGTAACCCCTGATCAGTTCCTGGGAGATGTGATCGGCGACCTGAACCGGCGCCGCGGTCTTGTCGAAGGGCAGGAGAACGGGCCGGGCGGAACGCGCGTGATCAAAGCGAAGGTGCCGCTTGCCGAGATGTTCGGCTACGTGACCACGCTTCGCTCGATGACGCAGGGCCGCGCGTCCTCCACGATGGAGCCGTCGCACTACGAAGAGGTGCCGCGCAACGTCGCCGAGGAAATCGCGGCGAAGTCGGGTAAGGTCGGCGCGGGCGCAAAGTAATCGCCCCGTTTTGGCTAACCGATAACGAGTATAAAGGCGGGGAAGTTCACTGAACTTCCCCGCCTTTTTCGTCATAATCCTGATAGAATGACCTAACATCAGCGTGCGCAAAGACGCGCGACAACGGTGCGTCGTGTCTTCTCACTTTCACTTTTCGCTTTAGCAGGAGCCTTATATGCCACGTCTCGCTCGCATGAGCGGCTTGTCGCGCGTTGTCGCGTCGGGTGCGCTACTTGCCTGGTCGGCGTCCGCCTCGCACGCGGCTTTTGACCTTGTTATCAACTTTAGCGGCGGAACCACGCAGCAACGACAAGCATTCACCAATGCTGAGGCCTATTGGGAAAACCTGATCAGTGGCTATCAAACCGGCATCAGCGTTACTGGAATCACAATCAGCGCTGTCATTCAGCCAATCGATGGCGTAGGTAACGTACTAGGATCGGCGGGACCAACTAGCAGTGGTTTAGTGTTTGGGGGGGTGAACCCGCAAGGCCAAAGTCCTACTGACCCCTTCGTTCTGGCCACAACGGGTAGCATGCGTTTTGACTCCGCTGATGTCCCTTCTCTTGAGGCAAATGGCTCCTTTGGCGCGGTCGTTCTCCATGAAATGGCGCACGTGATGGGGTTTGGAACGCTGTGGAACCCGACAGACAACAATGGTCGCGTTTATAATAACGTATATACAAACGGCACCGGCCAGTTCCGTGGTTTAAACGCTTTGGCGGCCTACCGCACCGAGTTCAACCTGCCGCTCGCCTCTTTCGTGCCGGTGGAACTTGGAGGCGGCAGTGGAACTGCAAATGGCCATTGGGATGAGGAGACGTTTGGCGGGACCGCTCAAGGTAGCAACAACCGTGAGCTGATGACCGGCTTTTTGGATTTTCCTACAACCACCAGTCGCACCACCATTGAGTCGTTCCGGGACATCGGTTTTCTGCCCCGCGCCGTAGCTGTGCCGGAGCCGGGAACCTTCGGTTTGCTTGCGGTTGGCCTTGTTGGAACAGGCGGCATTCTTTGCAAGCGACGACGCAGAGCCTGAGCGTAAACGTCCTTATCTGACACGAAGCAAGCCGGATCAACAGCGTTGGTGCGGCTTGTTTGATTTGGGTATAGCGCCTGTACGAAGGCGTGATACAATCATCGGGGCGCAAACCCATTATCAGGGTTGACGCCTTCTTTTTGTTTTTCTTTTCGGTCTGCCGTGACCAAGCGCGCCCGCGAGTTTTCGCCGCCATGCTTTCGTCCTCCGGCTACCTTGACAACCAAACAACGATTTTAACTTTTTAGGAGCGGAAGTATTACTATGGGTAAGGCGAAGTTTGAGCGCAGCAAGCCTCATGTGAATGTGGGTACTATC
>CAXUMS010000052.1:0-27473 GCA_964252165.1 uncultured Armatimonadaceae bacterium | reverse complement strand
ATGAGCGATTTAGTCAAACGCTAAGTAGACGGCGACGACTAATCAACTAAAACGTAAGGAGACGTTGGACGATAGCGCGGAGGCGGTCGAAATCGTTGGGGAGGAGGTGGGCGAGTTCGCGACCGGCGCGCAGGATGAAGTCTTCGTCGCCGTTGTGGGCGCGCCACGCGCGGCGTAGAACGGCGGCGACCAGATCATCGGCGGGGCAGGCGGCTCCGGTCACGGCTCCGGCGAGGAGGGGGCGCAGAAAATCGAGGCGCGTATGGGTGAGGCGTTGGATTTCGGCGTCATTGCAGGCGTACACGCGGGCATGGGGTCGGGGCGGTCGGGGCGGCACACCGGTCAGGGCGGGGCCGTTTGCGCCGTCCGGCCCGTCGCGCCCGATTAGGGCGGCGGAAAAGCGCGTGGTCAGGAGTTCGTAGATTTGGGGTTGTTCGCGGCGCAGTTCGTCCTCGGACAAACCAAAGGCGGTCAAGGGCCGATTCGCCTCCAGGCTTCCGGTTTCCGCGTGAAAGACCACGGCGTACAGCGCCCCGTTGCCGGGGGCAACGTCGTCCTCGTCGACGCCTCTGATGTAGGTTGTCGGTGCGAGCGGCGCAACGGCGGTTTCCTCGGGCGCGAACGCGTTTTCAAACGGATCGAAGTCGTCGGGTGAGACCGTTGGTGACGAGGCGATGGAGCGCACGTTGCTATTGCGGGGCGGTTGCGTTTGGAACGTGCCGCCGCCGACGCGCACAAATGCGCCGAACGCGGGTGGGTCCGGCAGGGAGGAAACTATATCGGGGCGCGGAACCTCGATCACCTGCGCGGTGAACGCGGTCGTGGTCGCCGCGACGACCTCACCCATCGGCAAGGGCGGCAAAAACTCGATTACCATGGGGAAGTTTGTTCGCAGGAAGAAAAACGCGACGGCTGTCTGGAAACGCCGCCGCTTTCGGTAACAGTATATCAAGAACGGCGTCGGCCTGGCGCTTCGCCGCGATAACGGCGCCAACGGCGGGAACGCGGGCGATATGCCATAATAAATCGATTAACTGACAAAACCTCGCGCGTTCGTGGCCGAGCGCGGCGGGGATGTAAAGGCGCTATGACGAACTTTTCCAAAAACTCCCGCGTGGTCGCGGGAACCGCGCTCGCGGCGGGCGCGCTTACGCTTGCCATCGCAACCACACTACGGCTCGCGGCCCCGCAACCCGCCATCGCTTCCCCTATCGCGGGCGTCGCCGTTGCTACGCCCGCGCCGCAGGACGCCGACGGCGGGCGCAAATCCCCGCCCGGCGGAACATCGTTGCTTCCCGCCGACACGCTCAGTACATTCCGCATTTCGGGACGGACCGACGCCGCCGAAGTGCAAACCGTGGAGGTGACCGGGCAACCATTCACCAAGGCCCTGCGCGTCCGCACCAAACTCAAAGTGGACCCGGAGTACGCGGTTCAACTGGCGACAAAACCGATTGCAGGCGTCACCGACGGCGACATCGTGCTGGCGACGTTTTATGTGCGCGCCATCCAGGGGCAGGCGGAAACCGGCGAGGCGCGCTCGCAGTTCGTTTTCGAGCGGGGCGAGGAGCCGTTCGACAAGGCGGTGACGCAAAATATCAGCATCACGCGCGAATGGCGGCGCATTGATATTCCGTTTCATATTCGCGCCACCCTGCCGCCCGAGAAGGCCACTATCTCGCTTCGTTTGGGTTACGCCCCGCAGGTTTTCGAGATCGGCGGGCTGACGATCACCAACTACAAAAACACGGTCGCCTTCAGCGATTTCCCCCGCACGCCGAGCAACTATGTCGGAATGGAAGCGGGCGCGGCATGGCGCAAGGCGGCGAACGCGCGTATCGAGAAGATTCGTAAGGGCGATATGAAGGTCGTCGTCGTGGGCGCGAACGGGAAGACGATTCCGAACGCCACGGTTCAGGTCGCGATGACCCGGCACGCATTCCCGTTTGGCTCGGCGGTCGCCGCCGAGGAGTTGCTCGCGCAAACGCCGGACGGCGATAAGTACCGCGAAACCATCTCCAAAATGTTCAACCGGGTCGTGATGGAAAACGACCTGAAGTGGGGCGTTTGGGAAGGAAACGCCGAGCGTTCCAAAAAAGGCGTTGCGTGGCTAAGCGACCACGACATCGAGGTGCGCGGCCATAACTTGATCTGGCCGTCGTGGCGCAACTCGCCCGCATCGCTGAAAACGCTGGCGAACGACAAAGCCGCGCTCGCCAAACGCATCAACGAGCATATCACGGGTGAGACGACCGCGATGCGCGGGCAGGTGGTGGAATGGGACGTGATCAATGAGCCGTTCGACAACCATGATGTGATGGATATTCTGGGCAAAAACGCGATGATCGGTTGGTTCAAAATCGCGCGTCAAAGCGACCCGAAGCCCACGCTGTTCCTGAATGATTACCCGCCGCTCGATGGCGAAGCCCTCGACAACGCGCACCTGAACAGTTTCGAGCAAAACATCAAGTATCTCCAAGACAACGGCGCGCCGATTGGCGGTATCGGGTTCCAGTGCCATGTCGGCGGCGGCGTGATCCCGCCCGCGCGCCTCGTTTCCGGTCTGGACCGGTTCGGCAAGTTCGGCCTGCCTATCGCCATCACGGAGTTCGACATCAATACGACCGATGAAAAACTTCAGGCCGCCTATATGCGCGACTTCCTGACGGCGACGTTCTCGCACCCCGCCGTCAATAGCATTATCATGTGGGGCTTCTGGGAAGGCCGTCACTGGCTCCCCGACGCCGCTCTGTACAGCAAGGACTGGAAGATAAAGCCGGTCGGGCAGGCGTGGCTGGACCTGGTGCAAAAAGAATGGAAAACCAACGCGACCGGTAAAACCGCGCGCGATGGCTCATTCAAAACCCGCGCGTTTTACGGCGACTACAACATCACCATAACCACGCCCGACGGCAAAACCAAAACAACGAAAGCCGTTCTCCGCAAAAACGCCTCCCCCGCGGCTCCAATAACCGTAAAGTTGTAGGGGAAATTTAACCGCAAAGGCGCAAAGGACTCAAAGTTCAGAGAAGAAAGAAAAAGCAATTTCTGATGTTGCTCTCGTAATCTTTTCTGAACTTTGAGTCCTTTGCGCCTTTGCGGTTAAATCTCATTCTCCGGTTCGTCTTCGTTGTCGCTGAAGCGGTAACGTTGTTCTTTCCACGGGTCGCCAAGCATGTGGTAGCCGCCGCGCTCCCAGAAGCCCGGTTCATCATCGGCGCGAAACTCCACGCCGCTTACCCATTTAGCGGATTTCCAGGCGTACAGTTTCGGGATAACGAGGCGGAGCGGGCCGCCGTGTTCGAGACTGATCGGCGCGCCATCGTGCGTATCGGCGAACAGACAATCCTCGTCCAGAAAATAATCGAGCGGCAGGTTTGTCGTCCAGGGTTTCGCGCCGCCGAAGAACGAAAAGCCCTTGTCGTACGCGGACACAAGAACGAATTTGGCGTCGGATTTGACGGTGACGTGTTTAATGACCTCGCGGGTCGAAACGCCTTCCCAGGTATTGCCGAGGCGCGACCAACGCGTGACGCAGTGCATATCGGCGAAAACTTTGGCGCGCGGCAGTTTCCGCCACTCGTCCCACGTCCAGGTCGCGGTTTCGTCTACCAATCCGCTCAGGCTGAACCGCCACTTCGACAAATCTTGGAGATCCAGATCGCGCGGCGGGCCGCCCGCATCAAGGACCGGCCATTTTTTCGTGCGCGCCTGGTTGATCGGCGTGCGCGCGCGGGCGTCGCCGCGCCGCGTGTCCGGCGAGATAACAACGTCGCCGGGAACCGCGTCCGGCGCGGGCGGTTCGCCTTCCTGAAGTTTGGGGTCGCGTGACTGGAAAAGCATGGTTTTGTTGTACCCGGTTGGCGCCGTTTTTTTGGTTTTGCGTCCGGTGTCAACACCGGACGGGAAACCCAAAAATGAGTGTTAGCCGTTTATACGCAACAAGTCGTTCCGCGTCCAGCCATTTCTCGCCTTTTTCCGCTCGCGCCTTGACGAAAACAGCCGTCACCCATTATACTGGTAAAAATCTTTAGCGGGAATGAAAAAGCGCCTGTGCGCGCGTATCTCATTCCCCAGCGGAATGCGCCTCGTGTCACGCGGCGGCGCGGTGTCAAGGAGGCGGAAAGCGTTGCTTAAACAAGTGGCAGATAAGTGGAGCCGGTCCCAATCGGCGAAAATGGCGGGCGCGGCAATGGCGGCGGGCGCGGCTCTTCTCGGCGGAACCGGGATAGCGCAGGCGCAATCGAACGATATTAAACCGTTCGCCTTCAAGGTGGGCGCATATGTTCCGGCGAGCAACGAGGTACGACGCGCCGGGGCGGAGCGCATGCTGACGCTTGAGGGTGATTACCGACTGCAAACGTTGCTCGACAGCAATTCGGCAACGATTTTTTCCATCGGCTATATCCAGAATAACGACTTTCGGATGGTGCCGTTCACGGTCTCGCAGGTGTTCCGCGACCGAAACTCCAGCCGTCCGTACTACTACGGCGCCGGTTTGGGATTGTACCAGACCACGCTTCGTACGCCGGAAACGAGCGGCGGCAGCAAAACGCTATTCGGCGGCTTTGTCGTCCTGGGCGTTGACCTGAGCGGCCCGTTCTTCCTGGAAGCCAAGTACCATCTGATTTCCCCCTATGACAAAAAAGGCGTGAGCGGCCTTCAAGCCACGGTTGGCGTTCGTTTTTAGCCGTTAGACAGGTGTAGTTAGAAACGCAAAACGGCTCGGTTTCCGCGTAATTACGCGGAAACCGAGCCGTTTTGCGTTTTCTGGTAAACGCCAACGACGTTATTTGCGGCGGCGGCGGCGCAGGGCGACGCCGCTGGTTCCGACAAGGCCGAGGGCGAGAAGTCCGAGCGTTCCCGGCTCCGGCACGGCTACGGCCTGCAGGGACAGAATATACAAACGGCGGTTCGAGAAGTCCGTCATCGCCAGGGTTTGCGTGGTCTGGTCCCACGAGAAGTCGTACGCGCCTACGCTGTTACCGAACGTGAACGGGGACGCTCCCGAGGCGTCGAAGAAGTTCAGCGCGAGCTGGGTTCCGCTGGTGTCGAACGCTTTGAGGAAGGAGTTTCCCACGCCGGTATTGACATTCGGGCGGTCGTTCAGCAGAAGGAACTTGCCATTGAACGAGCCGGTGGCAGCGTTCACGAACGCGAGGTTTTCGTTGTCCACCGTGGTCACCCGGCTCAGATTTCCGATAACGCCCGGCGTGCCGCTGGTTCCGTTGGCGCCGTTGCGAACGGCTTTGAACAGCGTATTGGCTTCGCGGGCGTACAGGTCGCCATTGGTCGGATCGTAGGCGACATCACGCCAAACCGTGTTGGTTCCATTCAAAATGAAACCGGGCGTGGCGGTCCCGGACGGTCCGTAAATGTAGGCTCCGGTCGCGGGGTCGAGGACCTGCCGCCTGCCCCCGCCAATAGACAGGTAGCTGACGCCCGCGCCCACGCCGCCCACGCCCGGATCAAAGGCGACGCCGTTGCCTCGTTGCGTCGTTCCCGTAGAACCATTTCCCGCTGTGCCGATACTCCAGCGAAGCGAATTATCAGCCGTGTTGAAGGCGCGAATCGAATCGGTGTTACCGGTTCCGAAGTCCACCGAAGCGGCGAGCGTGTTCCCCTGAACCGCAAGCGCGGTGACGCCGCGTCCGCCCGCGGGCGCGGTAACCGCTCCGAAGGAACTTGCGCCCAGCGTCCCCGCCCCACCGGAAACGCTAACCCCAATTAAGGCGGCGGGACCTGCCGTCGTCGCCGAGTTGTAGCCGCCGATGTAGGCCGTGGAACCGTTCCATGCGACCGCCGACGGATTATTGCCGATGTACTGTGCGCCGTTGTTGACCGAGTCGCTTGTCGCCGACAAATCAATATCGGCGGACACATAGAAGTTGACCTGAGCATGGGCCGACGACGCGCCAAGACCAATCAGGCCAAAAGCGGTTGTCGCGGCGGCGGCGGCGAAGCGAGAAGCGCGGCGGGGCCGAACGCGGCGAAGGGAGCTTTGCAACATAGAAATAATCCTCCTGCGAAAAAAGCGCGCGCCGCGATGCGCGCGACAACTATAAGCGAAAAAAGCGATGCGGAAAAGAAAAGCGCGTAATAAGGGCGGAGCAGGCCCGTAGTTCGGCCCGCAGACCGTGTCAGCATACCACAGAAGCGCCACGTCGGACGGTAAACCGCGTTATGAGCATAGGTTCATTTCACCGTGCGGTTTTTCCTTCTGCGGGCGTGCGGAACGGCGGCCTTCCTTGTTAGCCGTGCGGCGAGGCGAAGCGGTTCCATGAAAACCGTGCGTCGCCGATGATGTGCGTCGCCGCCGCCGCGCCCGGATCGCCTTCGGTAAGGGCGTCAGCGGCCCATTTCGCGGCGAGGATCGTGAACTTGAAACCGTGACCGGAGCAAGCGCTGACCGCGAAAACGCCGGGCAGGCGGTCCGACCAGCCGAGGGCGAAGTCCTCGTCCGGCGTGTTGGTATAACGGCACGAATGGGCGTAGACGATGTGCGTCGGGTTTGTGAAGGGCAAGCGGCGCACGGCGTACTCGGCGAGAAGGGCGAGATCGCGGTCGGGCGGGGGCGCGAACGCGTCGGCCTCGTTTTCCATATCCACGACCGGGCCGCTTTGGTGCGCGGCGAGTTTGACGCCGCCGTGGGCCGCCCCGTCAAGAGGCGTTCCGTAGACCAGGGCGGGGTGATCCAAATCGGCCCAGATAGGGAAGCGATGGGGCGTATGACAGCCCGCATCCGGGGCGCGCTCGGCAAGATACGCGATGGTTTGCCGCGTGACGGTTAAACGCGCCTCGCCCGCCATGTCCGGCAAAAGGCTGGGAAGCCACGGTCCCGCCGTGACCAGAACGCGGTCAAAACGCAAGCGCTCGCCGCTTTGGAGCGTGACGATGACGCCGTTTCCGCTCGCGCTATCCATATCGAGGCGCGCGACCGGGGCGTTTTCGCGGAGAACCGCCCCGGCGCGCACGGCAAGACGACACTGCTCGGAAACGCAGGCGGTGGCGTGGAGGAAACCCGCCTCGCGGTCCCAGACCGCGCTTTCACCATCGGACAGGTACAGGCCGGGAAAACGGGCGCGCGTTTCCCGGCCCGTCAGCGTGTCGAATGGCAGACCCGCCGCTTGGAGCGCGGCGCGCGTTCGGGCGAGGGCCGGGCTGTCGTCGCGACCTATGAAAACGCCGCCCGTGCGGGTGAACAGCGCCTCTCCCGCGTCCGCTTCGAGTTCGGACCACAAACGGTACGCGTCGCCGATAAGCGCTGCGTAGAGCGGATCGTCGTACAAGCGGCGGATAATCCGCGACGCGCCCCACGACGACATTTTGCGGTTGCCCACAAGCCCCTGCTCGAAGCCCGTGACGCGGTGCGCGCCGCCGCCCGCAAGCGCGAGATGGCGCAGGGCCGCGCTTCCCGTCCCGCCCAATCCGATAACGGCGATATTCATGTCCCACTCTTCCTCAGGAAGAAACAACTTTCAACGACGTTTGCGGCGCGCTCGCGGTTTCGCTATCCGTCCGCGCGTTTCGGCGTCAATGCCAGTAGCGCGGCGGTCACAACCGCGGCGCCGAGGGCGCAGAACAAAGCCGTGTAGCGCGGCCCGTACTGAAGACAGGTGCAGTTGGTGAAGATTTGTCGCCCGCCCGGTCGGAAGCGGCGACGGCAAAGCGCGCACGGCGGCGGGTTGATCGCCGCGCGGCCATCGGCGCGGGTTAAAGGAATGATTTGGTTGGTTGGCATTGTCGGTGTTAGCGGCGCAGT
This sequence comes from uncultured Armatimonadaceae bacterium, assembly GCA_964252165.1. Lineage (GTDB taxonomy): Bacteria > Armatimonadota > Armatimonadia > Armatimonadales > Armatimonadaceae > CAXUMS01. Next base: position 19,711 of record CAXUMS010000052.1, on the reverse strand, counting down.
AATTCGTCTTCTGTGACCATCAAATTCATTTTAACGTTTTTGTCGCCGAATTCTTTCTCGTAAACCTCGTGTGCGCGCTGGGCAAGCATGATAAAACGCGCTCGTTCTTCCGGGTTCGCCCGCCAGTAATCGCTTGTCACTTTCCGTAGATTTTGAACAAGTTGCCCCTTATACATCTCTCCGGCTAATGGATCGTCCTCCAACGCTTGCAGGGCGAACGGGATAACCAACTCGATATGCAGATTTTGCCGGAGGCAACGCGCCAGATGCTCGACCGCCATATCGGCGATCTTGATGTCACGGACCTCCTCGTACCAGTGTTCCAAAGCCCAGTACGGGGGCGGCCCGGAAGCGTCGCCGTCCAACTCGCGGAATGTGACCTGCCCCGGCCCGCGATAGATCGTCCGTTCTTTTTTACGCGCCATCGCTCGCCAACCGGACACGCCACAGTTGGTTTTCCGTGAACGCGAACTCGTCGCCACCAGAAACGGCGGGCGTCACGTCGCGCGGCGGCAGATCAGGAAGGTTCTCGTTGCCGTCCCAGTATGCGAACAATTCGGCGTAAGCGTTTGACTCGTTCTGGAGCGCTTTCTCGAACATCACGTTGAGGGCGCGAACCGCACAGCGGCGGTTCTCATAATCCTTCATGAAACTTTGCCTTACGTCGAGCGGAAGATAATCTTCTTTCGCGCTGGCTAAATCGTCGTTGTCGTAGCGGAAGCCACACGCGCACATTTCGTGGGCGGAAATAAAATAGATAAACGGCAGGCTGAAACGCGCTCGCATCGGCGCCACCCAGTTATGGTTTTTCTCGACTTCTTCAAGTTCTTCAAGCGTTACAATGGGCAGAGGCGACGTTTTTCTCGCCTCGTAATCTGACCAAAGCGGTAAAAATGGGCTGGGAAGCGCGACCAGTACTTGCATACACATAGCGTGTGATTCCTTGATACAAAACGGTCAAATTCCATTTTACGATTGATGTACGCCGGATCGGCGGCAAGCGGGGTTGCGATCTGTAGAAACGAGTATCGGCAACAGTTTCTGTTTAGCCTCGATGATTTCCCTTGGGCGGATTCGCCGGAAGGGAACCTAATAAGCCATTTTACAACAGAACGAACGCGGAATCCTTTGCCTGATTTCGTCGAAAATCAGGTAGCATCGTCGTACCGCTTCGGGGTTCCTGATGAAGTGAGTTTTTGTTTCTGTTGATGGTTATGGAGACGACGCGTTATGTCCGCTTTTCGGTTGACTTTGTTTGGAGGCGTGGCGTTATACGAGAAGAACGAGCGGGAAGCGCAAGAGCGGCTTCTTATCGACAAATTCTCGCGGAGACGGGGGCCGCGATTGTTGGCGTGGCTCGCTTTAGGCTCCCAAAGCGAGCGTAGCCGCCTTGCGGCGGCGCAAATCCTTTGGCCTGACACGGCTATCAAAGTCACATCGGACCGCTTGCGGAACGAACTCAGCGTTTTGCTGGGGGATCTGCACAGGGCGCATCCGCAATTGGCGGACACTCTGGTTATCACGAAAACGACGCTCCGTCTGGATCGCGCGGCGGTCGTTGCCGATAGCGACTTGTTCGATGCGGCGCGGCGCGCCGCGCTTCTCCTGCGCGACAGCGGGCAGAGCGCTGTCAACGAGAAAAACGCTTTGCACATCATGGAGCGCGGTATTGCGCTGTATGATACAGGCGTTTTTCTGCCCAATTACGAGGAGGAATGGGCCGCTTCGGAGCGCCTGCGGCTTGCTACGGAGTTTCCGAACATCGCGATCTGCGCCGCCCATTTGTATCGCCGGGCGGGACGGAACGAGGAGGCCCAGCGTATTGCGGAACGACTGCTTCGCGACGATGCCACCCATGCGGAGGCGCGGCAAATCGTACAGGGCAAGATTGCGTTGTCTTCGCCCCAAGCAACGCAGACCGAAGACGCGGCTTTTATCACGCCGCCGCCTTCACCGCCCCCTCGGCAGGAAGGGCGATTATGGGGGCGTGAGTTTGAAGTGGCTCGGGTGGAGGCGCTTCTTTTCCCCGGCTTGCCCTCAGGCGACAGCGACAGCGAAAATAGCGCGCCGAAAGACAGGGCGTTTCCGCGCCGCTGGGTGACATTGTCGGGGATGGGCGGCGTGGGCAAAACGCATCTTGCCAGCGAGATCACCCGGCGCGCGCGGGCGAGCGGCGGTTTTGTTTGCTTTGTTTCGCTTCAAGCGTGCGCCGCCGCCGCGCACGTTCCCGAGGTTGTCGCGCAGGCTTTGCGGCTCACGCACGCGCCCGTGTCACCCGAGAATATCGCGGCGGTTTTACGGGCGCAGGCGTTGCGTAGCCTAGCGGGCGCGCCGCCGCCCCTGCTGATTCTCGATAACCTGGAACATTTGCTGAACGAGGGAGGCGATGAGGTCGCTTGGTTCGCGGAGAACCTGCTCAATGCGGTCAAAGACTTGCGGTTGCTTGCGACCTCTCGTTATCCCTTAATGCGCCGTTCTGAAGAAACAATCCCGATCTTGCCGCTTGCGCTTCCGCCCGATGTTCCCCGGGCAGAAGCGGGCGCGCTGAACAACCGCGAATTGAACGCCCTCTTGACGCAGCAGCCCGCCGTGGCGCTGTTCTGCGAGCGGGCGCGTTGCGCGCAACCCGGTTTCGCGCTGAACGCACGCAACGTCACTGCAGTAATCGGGCTGTGCCAACGGCTCGAAGGAATACCGCTCGCCCTCGAACTTGCCGCCGCGCGCGTGGGAACGTTTACGCCCGCGCAAATCGCGAAACGCTTGGAAGACCGCTTCACGTTTCTCGCTTTGGTCGGACCCGCCGCGCGTAGCGGCGACGCCGTTGCGCCGCACCATCGCGCTTTGGTCCTGACGCTGGAATGGACCTACAACCTTTTGACGCCTCAGACCCAGCGTTTGCTGGCCTGTCTGGGCGTTTTTCAGGGCGGATTTACGGTCAACGCCGCTTCTTTTATCTGCGGCGACGCCATCTGCGTCGGCGAGGAGGAACCGGACATCCTGGATGAAACAACCGCCGCGCTTGAGGAGTTGGCGCGCTGGTCATTGATTACCCGGGAAGCCGCCCGCAACGGCGCGGACGGCGCGAACGACGGGCAAGACGACGCTTCTTCGGGCGACGACGAGGAAGAGGTGCGCTTTCAGTTACTGGATACGGTGCGCGATTTTTCCCAGCGGTATCTGGAAAGACAAGGAAGCGGCTTGAAAGAATCTTTGCGGCGACGTTACGGCGAGTACTACCGCAACCGAGCGGGACGAGACCATGAAAGCGCAGAGAAAGACGATTTGCGGTGGCATCGCCAAGTCGCGCGCGATTACGACAATATAATGGCGGCTCTCAACCTGTATGAGCAAGGGGATGACGCGTTTAGCTTTCTCCATTTCGCGGCGTCTTTGGCGTTGTTTTGGCGCCGAACCGGTCGAACCGCTCCCGGTTGGCGGCTGCTTCAAAGCGCGCTTGCTCGAACCGAAAGCGGGGCGGCATCGGGCAAGGAGAATCGTGAGGAAACGGCTCTGCGCCTGCTCGGATTAAGCGAAGCCTCCGTGTTCGCCATGCACCTATGTGAATGGGAACGGGGGCTATATTACGCCCAAAACGGTTTACGCATCGCGCATGATTTTGGGATCGAGATCAGTATTGCGCTGTTTGAACGTCATCTTGGCTATCATGCATTGTCGGTGGGTCAACAATCCGAAGCGCGCACATTTCTAAACGCCGCCCTTGAGCGCATGCGTCACGCGGGCGATGAAAAGCAGGAAGGTCGTACTCTGCACACGCTTGCAAGCGTAGCGATTAAAGAAGGCGCGCCCCTTGAAGCGTGCGCTTTATATCGCCAAAGCCTGAACTGCGCCCACCGAGTTGGAGACCCTATGCGGGTTTCCACCACATTGAACGCCCTTGCAACCGTTCTTATGAATTTAAGCCAGTACGCCGAGGCCGAGCGATTGGCCGCGGAAAGCCGCCGCGTTTCTGCGGCGACGGGCGATATGCTCGGCGTTTTGCGGGCTACGATGACGCTCGCCCTTCTTGCAGGCATGACCGACCCGCACCGCGACGCACTGCGGCTTTGCAACGAGGGGGTCGCCCTCGCCCAGGCCTATGGCGGGCCGCTTGAGGAAGGAATGATGATGCAGTTTCGCGCGGATGTTCAACGGTCACGGCGCGAGTATGACGCCGCGCGGCGCGACTACGCGCAAAGTCTAACCCTGTTACACGCGAGCGAGCATCCGACGCAGATCGCAACCGGTTTGACAAAAGCCGCCGTTTGCGGCGCGGAGTGCGCAAAGGCGGAAGAGGAAAGCGCCGACGCCGTTCTGCGCGCTTCGGCGCGCTGGCGCGGAACGGCGGATCGGTTGATGCGGGAGTGCGGCGCGCGCTGGCACACCATCATGCAAAGTCTGGCGGACCAGGCGGACCAGGCGGCAAGACGCTCGCTCGCCGCTGACGACTACGAAAACGCGCGCGCAGAGGGAAGCGCATGGACGCTTGACGCCGTTGTCACCGATGTTTTACTCGTTTTCGCCCCGGACCTGCTGGCATCCGGCGGCCCGCCAAAGGCGAACTGAAAAATTTTTAGATTTTCGCGTTTTGTTGCGCTAAATCCCAGTCCCTGTTGCGGTCGCCTGCTTTAATAGGTCAAGCGTCCAAATACGAACTACTGGCCTACGGACGCGGGCGTTGCGACGCAGGGAGATCAAAATCGCCCTGCATCGCGATACGCCAAGCGCTTTTTACAGGAGTCGGAGTACATGATTCGCAACCTTTTCCAAAATCGAGCGTCGCGAAACGCGAACCGCATCGGCCTCGTTCCCCCCGCCGCGCTGTTGTCGGCCCTCACCATCGCCGCGTTGATCGGCGCGGGTTGCGGCGGCGGCGGCAGTGACGACAATCAAAACAACCCTACGCCCACGCCCTCCCCATCGCCCATTGCGTCCCCGTCGCCGGTGGAGTCGCCGTCGCCGCTACCAACAGGGCCAATTACGGGTTTCATTGACAATAACGATTATCAAGCTGAAAGCGGCTCTCACATTGATTTCTACGAAGCCACCGGTAAGGAAGCGGCTACTGCGCTGATCGAGGCGAACGTATCCGGTTCTTCTCTTGATCCTTTCATAGCTGTGCTTCGCCCTAACGCGAGCGGTACACTACAAGTACTCGCCTTCGACCGAGACAACGGCGCGGGATTTAATGCACAAGCTGACTTCACCGTTTCAGCGGGCGAGAAGTACTTGGTCCTTATTGGTTCCGAAACCAACGATCTTGGTTCGTACACCGCTGTGTTTTCCGATAAACTCACCGACGTACACGTAACCACCGTTCCGCCAAACTTCAACGCTTCCCTTCTTCGTTCTCGTTTGAAAAGCGCAAAAAGCCGTGCCTCGTCGCCCGTTGCTTCCCCCGTTCAATAACCGCGTATTGCGCGCTTTAGGTAGCGCGCAATGCGGACCTTCAAAGCGACGAGCGTGAAAGCGAAGCGTGAACTCGCGCAACCATGCCCGTTTTTCGACAAGACCGATCCACACACTGCCTGAAATGGCAAACAAACGCCTGATTGAAAAGAACGTCTTCTCAATCAGGCGTTTGTTTGTCCATTCATTCCCTAAAACAGCGTCCGGGGTGGTTCTTTTTTCGCTTCGATGACTTTTTTGCGGTCGGTGCAACGACGGATGCATTGTCGGCGTGGGTGCGCGCGGACGGGAAGGTTTTTCTCACGTATCGCGACACGGGCGGCGCAATCAAGACGGTTGCGAGCGTGGACGGGGTGAACTTCACGTAAAAAGCGGCCCTTCGCTATCATAACCGCCCCGCTCGCTCGTTGTAGAGGATGCGGAGAAGAACAAGACGGACACACGGACCGCCCCGGACTACCACGACGTAGTCCGGGGCGGTTTTTCTTTAACGTGCGTTTCTTTACCGCTACAAATACGTGTTTTTGCTCCCTTGATTGCCAAAGAACGCCTTTTCTATCGTATAATGTATTCAGCGAAGGTTGCAGGCGTACAAACGTACAGAAGATAAGCCCCCGTCGTCAGAATGAGGAAACCATGCTATCTGTATTTTTTTACTATACTTCTATTCTACGGACTAATGATCCACGGATCAACGACAGGAGCTACCAATACAAAATGGGATTATCAGGACGAATGGGAAACGCGGGACGACGAATCGCCACAAAAGCGCTCGCGGTATCCGCTCTGGCAGGACTGATGGGACTCGTGAAACCGGCGGCGGCGGACATTACTTTCGTTTTGCAGGGGGTGACGCTCAGTGATGGCGGCTCGTTTGTGGGGTCCTTCACAACCAATGATGCGCGTACAACCCTGACCTCCGCCAACATCACCTCCTCCAAAAATGGCGCCTTTCCGGGATTCAACTATCTGTTTGCAGCTCCCACCTCGAACAGCACGCCTGCCTTCAATTCGACTTTCTTGCGGCTGGACTCGAATACGGGTCCCAGTTCCCAGCTTCAGCTTGGCTTCGCGACCGCCCTCAGTCCCACAGGCGCCTCCCTTACCACCAATGGCACTTCCTATGAGAGCGTGCAGATAACGGGTGCGGGGAATCGTTTAGTAATGGGTGGGCGTGTCGTCGCGGCAGTTGCCGCCGTACCCGAACCGTCCGAGTGGGCGGTTATCGGCATGGCGATCACGACGCTGGGCGGCCTCATGGTGCGCGCGCGGCGGCGTAAGGGCGTAGTAGCCGCGTAACACAGGTGCAGGCGGATTATCCCGCGCCGAATGAAAACGCCCCGCTTTCACTTTCGAAAGCGGGGCGTTTTTTTAGAGTAAAAGGCCTTGTCCTGTCTCCTTAAAAACAGGGGTATTGTTTGATAGGTCTTTTTTCGCCTCGATGACTTTTTTGCGGGCGGCCTCGATGTCGGCGACGAGCGACGCGCGGGCGTCGTCGTACGCTTCGCCTTGCTGGCGGAGGACGTACGCGGGATGGAGGCCTGCGATGGCGTAGCGGGCGTACTTGGTATCGAAGAACTTGCCCCGCTCCTGCGTCATTTTGAAGTTCTTGTGGATGATGGCGTTCGCCGACGGCGCGCCCAAGCACAAGATCACGAGCGGCTCGATGGTCGCGAGCGTAGGTTCGAGCCACAAGGAGATGCACGTCGCGGCCTCGTCCGCCCGGGGGGGGCGATTTTTGAGGCGTCCGCCCTCGTCTAAGGTCGGGCGACAGCGCACGACATTGGTGATGAAAACGTGCTTGCGGAGCATCCCGCATTCCTGGAGGCATTCATCCAGGAGTTTGCCCGCTCGCCCGATAAAGGGACGACCGGTTTTGTCCTCGTTCTCGCCCGGCCCTTCGCCCACAATGATCAAAGGCGAGTTGGGGTTGCCTTCACCGAACACGACATTGGTGCGCGACAGGTGCAGATCGCACGCGACGCACACCGACGCTTTTTCCCGCAACTCCTCGACTACCTGATCCTTCTTCGTTGGTTCCGCCATGATATCCGCTTGTCTCGCCTATCCACTGTTAAATTTTGTCGCCGCTCGCGCCCGCCGCCCCGCCCCGTGTTTGGAGAACAGCGGTGAGTTTCGCCCACACCTGATCGAGCGTTTCGGGCAACACCTTCACATCGCCGATCACCGGCATGAAGTTGGCGTCGCCGCTCCAGCGCGGGACGACATGCAGGTGCAGGTGCGCGGCGATACCGGCGCCCGCCGCGCTCCCGACATTCATGCCGATATTGTACCCATCGGGGCGCATCACCTCCCCAAGGGCGTCGGTCATCAGGGTCGCGAGCGCGAACAGTTCGGCGGATTCGTCTTCGGATAATTCCCCCGGATCGGACACATGGCGGTACGGGATGGACATCACGTGTCCGCTGTTGTAAGGAAACGCGTTCAGGATAACATAGCATGTCCGCCCGCGCAACACGATAAAGTTGTCCCGGTCGCGGCTCGCGCCTTCGCGCGGCTTGTCGCAGAAGATGCAACCGGTCCGCTCTCCTCCGTCCGCAAGCGGCGGGGGCGTCGGGGCGTTTTCTTTCTCATCTTTGTCCGCCCGGATATACGCCATACGCCACGGCGCCCAAAGTCGCTCCATTGTTTCCGTCCGTTTTCTTCAGAACCGCCCTTATTTTGCGGCGGCGCCGAGCGCAGTTTACCCTTTCGTTTGTCGTTTACGCCCTCGCGCCTTATCAAGCCTTGCCCGTTTCTTTGATCGGTCGCGTCGTTTGTTTTTTGTTTTTCAGGCAACGAACCGCACACAGATCGCGCTAAAGCCGGGAAAGAATCGGTGTAACTCAGGAAAACGTGTCGTATACGTTGACAAAACAAGCAAGTTTGGGTTACAGTAGTTCCCTGTGAGCCTGCTGACAAAGCGCGTGCGGTTGACGTGTAAAAGCGCGTTGCGGGTAAAAGCGAATGCGCCCGCGCCCGCGCTCGCGCCGTTACGGATTGCAAGCGACGAAGTTCAAAGGCGTGATAGGCTCGCGCGTTCTTGATCGTTATCGGCGGCGGCGATGATTGCCCCCCGCCGATGGAGAAAGGTACTACTTATGACCGCACGTTTAACTACTTATTGGGCTGGTATCACAGCCTTTGCCGGTATCGCCGCTATTGCGGGGGGCGCTACTCCCGCCCGCGCCGCCACGCTCACCGAAGGCTTTGAAAATGTCGAGGCGCTCAAAGTCGCTGGCTCCGGCTGGTCTTTTCAAAACAACAGCACAGCCGCTTCAGGCATATTATTTGGTCAAGGCGGCAGTACGCTTGGCCCTGCCCCTGGAGGAACTACCTCTTCTTTCGCCGTCGCCAATGTCGGTAGCACCACCAGCCAGGCGTCAAGCGGCGCGATTATCAGCCAGTGGATGTTGACGCCCGTTCTTACCTACGGCAACGGCGGAACGGTCAGTTTCTTCACGCGCACGGCGGCGGGTTCCGTTCAGCCGGATCGGCTTCAAGTGCGCTTCAGCGCCGCCGGGGCCAGCACCAATGTTGGCGCAACCCCCACCAGCGTCGGCGACTTCACCACGCTTTTGCTTGATATAAATCCGACCTACGTTGTTGGTCCCACGGGCTATCCGCAAGCGTGGACGCAGTACACGATCAGTTTGACGGGTTTATCCGGGTTGACGCCGGGCCGCATCGGGTTCCGCTACTTTGTCGAAAACGGCGGACAGAACGGCCCCAACTCCAACATTGTCGGCATAGACTCGCTCGCCATCAATAGTAGCGTTGCGGTGCCGGAGCCGGGGACGCTTGCGCTCCTGCTTCCCGGCGTTCTGGCGGGCGGCATCGTTATTCGCCGCCGCCGCGCCGCTAAATAGTCCGGTAAGCGCGGGCGCGCGGGCGCGCTTAGCTTGGTAAAACAAAAAACAAGGGGCTTGTCCAACCAGCGGGCAAGCCCCTTGTTTTTTTGTTGTTTCCGGCAACAATAAGAGAAGAGGCTGATAAAAACTATGTGTTTAACCGAAACCTTGATTAGCCCCGAGACGGTTGCAGAGATTACGGTTTATCCGCTTGAGCTTCACATAGAATTGCTCGCCCCTTCCCGTTGCGCTTCCCAAGCAACAATTTATATGTTTTTTCTCGCTCCGCTTATTCAAGAAATCGGCGCGTAATCTTCGCTTTGCCACGGGCGCTTGCCTCGTTCTCGTTTGGTTTCGCCTCTTACGCGTTCTCGATACTTTCAAGAAAGTTTGGATTTATGTTTCAACGCTTCACTCGTTTTGACGGTCGCCTCGCCGGGGGAGCCATTGTCACGCTTATCGCTTTGTTGGGCATGCAGCAGCCCGCCGCCGCGCAAACCGAGTACACGGGCGGGCCGGGCGGGCCGCTCGTGGATGCTAATGGTCTAATGCCGGGGCTGTTTACGTCTAACCTTGTCATTAGCGGTACTGGCTTGACGGTCGCCCAGATCAACTCGGTCACGCTCAATAACCTGACGCACACGGCCATCGGCGACCTTGAAATCGCCCTTGTCAATCTTGACACAACCCGCGTCATTGTTCTGACCGCGCCCCCAGAGGCCCGTAACTCGAACTTCAATGGCGCTTATACCTTTACCGTAAACGCAAGCCTGCCCACGGTTGACGAGGCGACCGCAGGATTATCGGACACGCAGGATTTACCGCTCGGCTTTTACGCCGCGAGCGAGTACGGCGGCGGCTTTAACAACGGCGAGCGCGTGGACTTTTCCGCACTTGATAACACGCCGCTCGACGGCGCATGGCAACTGCAAATCGGCGATTTTTTTCCGGGAGACACAGGCGCTTTGGGAAGTTGGTCGTTCAATGCGCGAACCGCCTCAGTCGCGGTGCCGGAGCCTTCGACGCTTGCGCTTTTGGCGCCGGTCGCGTTGATGGGCGGGGTCGCGCTTCGCCGCCGCAAGCGCGCCGCGAAGTAATCGCACGCGTAAAACAAAACGGGGCCGCCTTCCCATCGAAGGCGGCCCCGTTTTGTTTTTGCGATCTGCGCGGTTTACCGATGACGGACGCGAACAGGCTGATGGGTTCGCGCGCTTTCGTACGCAGCCTCGACCACCTCGACCGCGCGCAAACCGTCCTCGCCGGTCACCGGAACCGGCGAGCCGGTGCGGAGGGCGGCGACCCACGACGCGACCATCCCGGCGTCGATGCTCGAACCCCAGCCCTCGTACGCGATCCGGCCCGATGCGTCGTTGTAGCGAACCGATTCCTGCGCGAACATTTCCATCTCGATCACGCCGCCGGTTCCGGTCACGCCCAGAGTGACATCGCCCCATGTCGGAAAGGTTTGGGGGCGCGACCACGACGCGTCAAGCGTCGCCCAAACGCCGTTCTCGAAGGTTAGTGTCAGGAAGCCGGTGTCGTCGAAATCGCCATGCAAAATGCCGTTACCGCTTTCACAGTACACCTCGGCGACCTCGGCGTTCAGCAAGGCGCGAAGCAAATCGGTGACATGAACCGTGTGGTCCATGACCGCGCCGCCGCCGGATAAGGCTTTATCTATAAACCAGCCGCCCGGACACTTGCCCCGGTTGGTGCCGCGCAAGGCCAACACCTCGCCCAACTCGCCGTTTGCGACCGCGCTTTGCAGCGATTGGAAAGGGGGCGAGAACCGGCACGGAAACGCGGTCATCAACTGCACGCCCGCCGATTGGCACGCTTCGATCATCGCGTGGGCGTCGTCCGGAGTGGTCGCGAGCGGCTTTTCGCACAGGACATGCTTTCCGGCTTGCGCGGCGGCCTCGGTCAGCGCGCGATGATGAACGTTCTCGCTACATACCACTACGGCATCGGACGCGGCGAGCAGGGCGTCCCGATCCGTGAATGCGCCGGTTTGGTACTGCGCGGCCTTGCGGTTGGCTCGGTCGCTGTCCGCATCCCACACGCCGACGAGAACGGCGTCGCCGAGGGCGGCGAGTTGCGCGGCGTAGGAGTCGGCATGCAAATGAGCGACGCCTAAAACGCCCACTCGCAAAGGTTCGTTGTTTGTTTTCTTGTCCATCTACACTTCCTTCGGCGATAATCTACCTGACAAACTTCGCCTGTAGGGTGCAACGAAAACAAGCGACTGAAACGCGGCGAGATTTTATGCAGTAAACTACTGGGAAGTTTCTTCTGGGAGGTTTCTTCAAGTATTTCTTTTACGAGACGGACAGATTGCATGATGTTCGTCCAACCATAACACATGAAATACCGCTCCGTCTCTAACGCCAAAAACACGTATTGGCCCATCGCAACGCAACGAGTATACTTGTTCATAATCGTTTAGGTTGATGTCTTCGAGGCGTCTTTGCGCTTCGGGAATAATTTCCGCAACGCTGATGAAGTGACTCCCGCCTGCTTGCAAATCACGGTAGGACGTTTGTATTGCGTTAAACAAGCGACCCATTGCGTGTTGCAAGGCCCGAGGCGATGCGGAGGAAAAACAATACGGGCCGTCCAGATCCATCAAGTCAAAACTCAAAATCGGGCGCAAGTCGAGCGGGTCTTTTTGAGCGACTACGGCGGGCAGCCCCAATTTGGATGGGGGCGCGACCCCCTTCCTCGGTTGATTGGGTTGCTTGCGCGCCATTTTAACCTACAACAGAGACTGGTGCGGCAACATAAGGCAAAGCCTCGTAATACTCGTACATACTGCCGTGAGTTATCTCACTATGACCGCGATCTGTTGGGGCCAACCCGCGGCGCGCATCAATCCACGGCTTTTCCGCGTGGGTTAGATCGGATAAATCTTGGCCTGACATCGCGCCATAGAATCCCAGTACGGAATCTATGGTTTCTTTGGCTTTCTCGTCCAAATTATCCGCGTTACCGTATTGCCACGAGGACACCGTAAACTGCCCGCGATGGTTATCATAAAGCGCAGGAACCATTGGCCCACCAATCCAAGCCTCAATGCGTTCACCGAAAAGTGGGCGTTCATTCCACACTAAGGACCAGGCTTGGGCGTAGTAAGCCAGTTTTTCCATCTTCATAGTGGTCATTTCACCTTGCTTTTGCAAAATGTAAGCCGCTACATCGTTTACATTGTGTACTATTTTATCCACTGCCATAATGAATTGTTCGCCTCCTTATCCATTCACTTTTCGCTTGTTGTAACTCATTATACCTTAGTACGTATTATTAGGGCAAACAGTTGTTCAAAGAAGCGCATTGTAGATGGGCAACTAATTTATTGAAGTATCTTCCACGGTTTCCGCGCGTCCCGAGGCGAGCGAGCGGCGCGCGGCGGCGGCGACCGCAACGGCGGCGCGGGCGTCTTGGGGCGTGACGGCGGGCGCGACATTATCCGCAACGCTTTGCGCGAACGCGGCGATCTGCCGGAAGTACGGCTCATCATCCGGCGCGAGCGGGTTTAGCGAAAGCGTTGTGATCGAGGGCGCGCCATCGCCGCCGCTTGCCCGCAGGGATTTCACGAGCGGGGCCGCGCGCCGGGAATCGTGGGTTAAAAGGCCGTTGTCGCCCGCAATGTCGAACGTGGTCGCAAAGCCGCCCGGGTCCGCCCATGTCCCCTCGACATGGGCGATCACGCCGCTTTCGTGGCGAAGCGTGACCAGCGCGTAATCGAGGCGGGGCAGGTCCGCGCGCCCGGTCAAGCCTTTCGCGTACACGCGCGCGACCGGCCCGAAACACCACAAAAGCCAGTCGAAGTCGTGGATCAGCAAGTCGAAGATAACGCCGCCGCTTTGGGCGTCGTCGGCGTACCAGTCGGCCTCGCCGCGCGGGAAATCGCCGCCCCGACGCGTCCGCGCCGCCGCCGGTTTGCCGACCGCGCCGCCTGCGATAAGCCGGTGCGCGTTCTCGAACTCGGGGAAGAAGCGAACCACCTGCCCGACCGACAGCCGCACGTTCGCCGTTTGGCACGCCGCGATCATCGCGTCGCAATCCGCAACCGACAGGGCCATCGGCTTTTCGCAAAACACATGGGCGCCCGCGCTTGCCGCGTGTTCGGTCAATTCGCGGTGCAGATGGGTGGGCGCGCACACGCTGACCACGTCAATCCCGCCCCCCGCCAGCAGTTCGCGGGCGTCGCCGAACGCCTGGGCGGATGCGCCTGTATCTTTCTGAAGTTCGGCGGCGAGCGCGTCCGCCTTCGGCTTCAAAACATCGGCGACCGCGACCACGCGCGCCCCGCCGACCCGCGCCCACGCCCTTGTGTGCCTGCGCCCCATGTTTCCCGCCCCGATAATCGCAATGTTCATTTGGTCGCTTCCCGCCCGGTTGCAGACTTGCGGCTCTGCTGTTGCGTTGTCGTCGTAGTCGCCTCACGATGCCCGTCGGCATCCGCGCCGTTTACTTCCGTGCCTTCGTTGAGCAAGGCAAGGTAAGCGTCATACGAATAAATACGGTCGCGTTGCTTACCGGTAATCTCGCGCACCATTCCTTCTTCTCGTAATCGCTCCATTACGGTAATAATTGTTTTGGTATTTATGGCAAGTTCCTTTTGCGCAGGCGCGACAGAAGATATAGGCTTGCGTTGTAGATAATGATGAACGCGAAGGGCGGAACCGGCGATACGTCCCATCTTTTCAATTTTGCGTCGGTCGTCGTCAAATAACAGCAATGCCGTCTGCGCGGATTTCGCCGCCTGCTCCGATGTCAGAAGAACGCCCTCCAAAAAGAAGGTAAGCCATTCTTCCCAGTCCCCATTGTCGCGGATACCCTGCAAAAGCTCATAGTACCGCGAGCGATTCTTTTTGAAGTAATAACTTAGATAAAGCAACGGCTCGGACAGCGCGCCTTCCGTGCAAAGAAGCAAAGTAATCATCAAGCGTCCCAAGCGTCCGTTACCGTCTAAAAATGGGTGAATGGTTTCAAACTGAACGTGGGCGAGGGCCGCTTTGATCAGTGTCGGCGTTCGCGCGGGCTGATCGTGCAGAAAACGCTCCAAGTCGGCGATACACGAAGCGACCTTCTCGTGCGGCGGCGGAACAAATGCGGCGTTACCGGGGCGCGTTCCGCCAATCCAGTTTTGACTGCGCCGAAACTCGCCGGGATTTTGCGCGCTTCCGCGTCCGTGCGACAGCAAAACGCCGTGCGTTTCCCGTAAAAGGCGCGATGATATAGGAAAACCCTCGCGAACTCGCTTCAAGCCGTACTGCAAAGCGGCGACGTAACTCGATACCTCTTGCACGTCATCGAGCGGAACGCCGGGCGCCTCGTCATTTTCGTATAAGAGCAAATCGGAAAGCGACGATTTTGTTCCTTCGATCTGCGACGATAAAACCGCTTCCTTACGAACGTAAAAGTACAACAAAAGCGAAACGTCGGGTAAAAGAACCGACACCGCATCCAATCTGCCAAGCGCACGGTTGGCGCGCTCCATTAAGTCCGCAATCTCCGTCGTCAACACGACCGCGGGAATAGGAGGAAGAGGATTAGGTACGAATGCCTTGAAAGGCTCCTCCGCCATTCTCACCGCAGTGTACTCGCCTTGTAGCCCACGCTTCATTTTACGATCCTATTTACGTTGTAGTAAGCGCTGTTGTGTTATTTACAATAGCGAATCCCACTATTGTAACATACACTTCTAAAACACAATAGTAACAGGCGGTTTAGAACAGGAAGGACAAAGCGGCTCGCCTGCCGAAACGTTTTAGTACCTTTCGCCGTTCGCGCCGCGCCATTGATTGCGTACGCTTTGCGGCGACGCTTTTGGGGAGGTTTGACTCGACGTGATTGTTTCCACTGCGCCCGGACGTTGCGGGGTTTTAGGCAACCCGACCGATATGTACGGCGGATCGGTGATTTCGTGCGCGACCACCGAGCGGGCGCGCTGTGAAATTCGTCCCGCCGACACGTTAATTGTCGAAGCCGACAACGGCGACCGGCAGGAAATCCACGCCGCCTCCGACCTCGCGCCGCGCGGCGACCGCTTGGATCTTGCCAAAGCCGTTTTAACCGGCCTCAAAGTTGACCCCGCGAGCGGCGACGACGCCCATCGGTTTCACCTTCGGACCAGCACGGAAATTCCGATGCAGGCCGGGCTTGCCGGGTCCACTGCGCTGGTCGGGGCCGTGTTCGGGGCGGTCGCGGCCCAGATCGGTTTGCGCCTTCACCCTCATGCAGTCGCCGAGGCCATCCGAAATATCGAGTACGAGATTATGGGGGTTGTGTGCGGTTTTCAAGACCAGTACATGGCGGTTTGGGGCGGTCTCAACTACCTGGACTTCCGCGACAAAGGCTCGCATATCGCGCCAAACGATCAGCCGTACGCCACCGTGGAGCCGCTCGCCCAAACTATCGTCGGCCTGCTTCCGATTGTTCTCGCGCATACCGGCGTCAAGCACCATTCCGGGAGCGTTCACAAATCCGTGCGCGAACGCTGGCTCGAAGGCGACCCGCAGGCCCGAAACGGCTATGACCGCGTTCAGCATCTGGCCCGCAACCACAAAAACGCCCTGATGACGGGCGATTGGGACGCGCTCGCCCTCGCGATGAACGAGAACCAGCGGATTCAGCAGGACTTGGGCGCGTCCGGCGAGGCGTGCGACCGTTTGATTGCGGTCGCCCTTGCGAACGGGGCGATTGCCGGAAAACTTGCCGGGGCGGGCCACGGCGGAACCGTTCTCGCCCTGACGCACGACCCGGAGCGCACTATCGCCGCTTTGAAAGCCGCAGGAGCAGGCCGCATTCTCCTCCCCAACCCCAACGCCGCCGGTCTGACCGTTACCCGCGAGTAGGCGTAACAAAGTTTCCGAGAAAAACGCCGCGCCAAAGCGGAACCTGAGCGGATGTTAAAGCCGTCAAAGAAATGGACCGCCGTTTAGAGTGTGCGTCGGTGACCGCCGATTGACGGCGGGGGCGGCGGCGCGCTATACTGGTAGATATAGTTTCTCGGTAATTTAAGCGCGGAGCGTAACCTTTGAACGCCTCGGTGCGTTCTTGGTTTTGTACACCGTTAGTAGTTGTACACGCGCGACGGGCGCGAGCGGTAGCGACGACGACACGCGAAAGAAAAAGGCGCAACCAAAGATGGCGACATTCCAATATACGGCGACCGCTCCGGGCGGTAAAAAACTCACCGGTTCGTCCGAGGCCGGATCTCCGGGCGAGTTGCGGCAACGACTCGCGGAGCAGGGTTACACGGTTCAAAACGTCAAGCCCGCCAAAGCCGCGAAGGAAAAAGCCGCCAAAGCCGCCAAAGGCGGCGCGGGCAATCCAAACTTTCTGGATCGGTTCTCAAAGGTCAAACTCACCGACCTTTCCATCTTTTGCCGCCAGTTTTCCACCATGATCGACGCGGGCGTGTCGCTCGTGCGCTGTTTGGATGTTTTATCCGAACAGTCCCAGTCTCCCAAACTGCGGCGCATCATCGGCGATCTGCGCTCCGAGGTCGAGGCCGGTAACACGCTCTCGAAAGCGATGGGCAAGTACCCGACCGTTTTCAACAACCTGTTTGTCGGTTTGGTCCGCGCGGGCGAGGTCGGCGGCGTCTTGGAGGAATCCCTCCAGCGCTTATCCCAATTTTTGGAAAAAGACGTCGAGTTGCGGCGCAAGGTCAAGTCCGCGCTGACGTACCCGATTATCGTCGCGGTCGTTGCGGTCGGCATCGTTTTGTTCCTTGTCACATTTATTCTGCCGAAGTTCATGGACCTGTTCAAGGACCTGGGCGTTAAGCAGTTCCCGCCCATGACGCAGATGCTCATGGATTTTTCCCACTTCCTGACATCGAAGTGGTATTTTGCGGCCATGATCGGCGCGGTTTGCTACTTCGCATTTAAGATGTTCACGCGTACCAAGTTCGGACGACGCGCGTACGACCGGTTCAAACTGAAGGTGCCGGTGTTTGGTTCGCTCAACCACAAGGTTTGCCTCGCACGATTCGCGCGAACGTTGTCTACGCTTCTTTCCTCCGGCGTCCCGATCTTGCAGGCGCTGGAAACGGTCGCGGGAACCGTCTCGAACGAGATTATCTCGGACGCGATCTTAGACGCCCGCGCCCGTGTTCGCGAGGGCGATGTTATCTCCGAGCCGCTTCGCAAGTCGAAGATGTTCCCGCCCATGATCGTGCAAATGATCGCTATCGGGCAGGAATCGGGTTCGCTCGACGTGATGCTAACCAAAGTCGCCGAGTTCTACGAGTCGGAAGTGGACGCCGCGCTCGCATCGCTTACGGCGGCGATTGAACCGGTCATGATCGTGTTTCTTGGCGTCACGGTCGGCTTTATCGTTATCGCGATGTTCCTTCCGCTTGTCGCGATTATCAACAGCCTGTCCGGCGGCGGCGAGGACGAAAAAGGCGGCGGCGAGGATTAAATCGCGCGACCCCGCTTCTCCGGTTCCCTAAACAAACGGGCGCGATACCTTTTGGTATCGCGCCCGCCCTTTTAACAACCGATACTAACACTGTAAAAATGCGCGGCTCCTCTTCAAAACGGGACGGGCCAAATCAGCGAGGAGCAAGCGTAACAACGTGCCGGATTTGTTAACGTATGCGTGGGGGAATGCGGTGGAAAACGTCTGGTACCTGATTGTGTTCGGGTACGGGGCCATTGTCGGCTCGTTCCTGAACGTCGTCATCTACCGCTTGCCGCTCGGGTTGTCGGTCACCAAACCCGCGTCGTACTGCCCCAACTGCAACACGTACCTGGGCTTTTTCGACAACATCCCGCTCGTGGGCTTTTTAGGCTTGGGCGGGCGGTGCCGCTACTGCCGCATCCCGATTTCGTGGCGCTACTTCACAGTGGAGTTGTTGACCGCGTGTTTGTGGGTCGCGCTGTTCCACCGGATCGCGCAACGCCCCTTGTTCACCTGGATGGATTTCGTGGCGCAGGCCCTTTTCGCGTCGGTTTTGATCGCCGCGATTTTTATTGACCTCGACCATTTCATCGTGCCGGATCAGTTGAACGTTATCGGGTTTGTTTTAGGCCTGGCGCGCGACATCGGCTGTTTGGTTCTCGCGTGGAACGCGTCCGCCGACATCCGCCGCGCGGCCTTTGACCAGTTTTCGTACTTCGACTGGTTGCCGCGCGCCCTTCCCGGCGCGCTTATCTACGGCGGCACGTTGTTTTTGTTTTCGTTTGTCAGTTTTATCTACTACGCCCGCATGGAAGGCGAATCGGTTGTATCGGTCGCGCGCCGTTTCTTTATCTGGGATGACGAGAGCGCGCAAACCGCGGAACTCGCCGCCGAAGCCGAAGCGAATGCACAAACGCAAAAGCGCGCCGATGCCCTTGCTCTGACAAATCCGGCGCAAGTGACAGACGCGGTAGCGACAAACAACGCCTCGATAAGCGGCGAGGAAGACGAAGCGATGGAGGACGAGCCGGAGCCGGTTCGGTTGCGTTTTTCGCCGGGCTTTATCTGCCTGGTCGCCGCGCTCCTGCTCGCGCCCGTTGTGGGCGTGTGGGCGGTCGCTTTCTTTGCAATTCCCCTGGTCGCGTTCGCGCTCCTGACGCGCAAAAAAGGCGAGTCCTTCGGCGAGGCGACAGCGCGCTTTTTCCGCTCGGACGATCTGGGCGAGTATCACCGCGACGACCAGGATAACACGCCGCCCGACGCGAGCAACGGGGGGAGCGGCGACGTGCAAACGGCGCCCGTATACGAGCCGGTCGCGCCCGCCGCATCCGCTCCCAACCCCGCCCCCGTCACCTTTGCGCTCGCAAGCGCAAGTGGTGCGCCCCTGATATCCCAGGCTGCCGCGTTCCCTACGCACCCCCCTATCTCCCCAATGAGCGACAACGGCCCGATCTCCGCCGCCGAGGCGCGCGAGGAGGCGGACCGGTTCGCGCTCGAAGCCGAAACCGGGCAACACGGCGGTATGGGCCTGGGCGATGCGAAGCTCGCGCTCGCCGTGGGCGCGATGCTCGGGCCGGGCATGGCCCTCCTTTCCCTGTTTTTCGCGACCTTTGTCGGGGCGATCACCGGCACCGTTCTCGCCCGCATGCACGGACGCTCCCTACGTCTCGGCCTTCCCTTTGTCCCGTTCATGGCGGTCGGCGCAATCCTCGTAATGCTCTACGGCGAACCTCTCGTGACCTGGTACCTAACCCTCGCCCCCTTCACCGGAGCCACGCCCACGCCACCCGGTTAGTTGTTTGTGGTTCGCTTGGTGGGTGGGTTGCGTTTTGTGGGTGGGTTGCGTTTTGTGGGTGCGCTCAAGCCGCGCGGCTCCCTCTTCCAGGGGGGACCAACCTTACGTTGGATCGGTGATTTTGAAAACGCAAAGTGGCCTTGTTTATCCGTTACCACGGATAAACAAGGCCACTTTGCGTTTAGCCAATGCACGGTCCAGCGCCCGGCTGGTCCTCCCCGGAAGGGGAGCCGCGCGGCTT
>CAXUMS010000051.1:0-27716 GCA_964252165.1 uncultured Armatimonadaceae bacterium | reverse complement strand
CCGGAGGTCGCCCGGCGCGTCCGCGCGCCCCCAGACGTGGGTTTCAACCCGCGTTCGCAAAAGATTTAAAGACGAATTATTGTTGACGCTCATGTACAAAAGTCTGATGCCGGAATTTTTGTCGGTCAAAGCGGATTTACCAGCCGCTATCTCCCTTGCGGCTCGTCACGGCTTCGCGGGCGTGGACACGCCCGCCGCGCACCTTGCCGCGCCCGATTTGGATGTTAGCCGAGTGCGGAATCAGATGGCGGAGGCCAAAGTGCGGCCCGGGTATTTCGGTCTTGCGCCCGGTCGCTTGCCCGTTCCCGACGCCGACTTTGAGGCGGCCCTTGCGGGTCTTCCCGCCATCGCCAAGCGGGCCGAGCAGTTGGGTTTTACGCGCGCCGCGCTGGTCGTGTTGCCGTTCCATGAAACCCTCGCCTTCGACGCCGCCTTCGACGAAATGACGCGCCGCCTGAACCAAATAACCGCAGTTTTAGACGCGCACAATATCGCCCTCGGCCTGGAATACGTGTCGCCCGTCACCCGCCGCGCGGGCTACCCCCACGCTTTTCTCCACGACTTGAAGGGGATGCTCACGCTCTGCGACGCGGCGGCTTCGCCCCAAGTGGGGCTGATGCTGGACACGTTTCACTGGCATTGCGCCGGGGAAACCATCGCCGACTTGGAAGCCCTGACGCCGGACCAGGTCGTCGTGGTTCATGTCAACGACGCCCCGCCCCTTCCCGCCGAGGCGCAAACCGTAGGCGAGCGCGTCCTTCCCGGCGCGACCGGGGTGATTGATATTGGGGGATTTTTGGGCGCGCTCCAAACCATCGGGTACGACGGCCCGGTGACGTGCGAGCCGATGGCGGCGGCGATTACCCGGCTTGCCGCCCCCGATGACGACGCCGTCGTGGAACAAACCGCGCGGGCGATGGACCGGGTTTTCCCCTTTTAACGCGATCAAAGCAAAAAGATTATAGGATTTTTATTCGATGAAGAAACGAAAACAAGCGGCGGGGAGCGTGGCCGCGCTCCTTTTCTGCGCCGCGATGCCGCTAATCGTGCGGCTTTACTCCGCCTCGGCGCAAACGCCCGCCGCCGCCCCGCCCCAGACCGTTCCCGCCGCCGCGCCGATCAAGGAAACGGGGACGCCGGTTGTCGCGGGCGAATGGCGCGCGTCGCTTCTTGGCTCCTGGAAAACGCCGCCCACATTTGGCGGTATCGAGGCTACCCCAACAGGGTTAGCCCTTGTGACGCGACAACAGCCCGAACATGTGTACAGCCTGCAAGGGGAGCTGCACAATCAAATCGCGGTGAAGAAGGGCGACACGCTTTTTATTCGCTTCGCCGCCCGTTCGCGCAAGCCCGACAAGAATACGGGCGTCACCAAACTTCGTTTCGGCTTCTCCAAAGCGTCGCCGGATTGGGACAGTTCGTACGGGGCGGAGATCGGGCTTGGGGCGAACTGGCAACGCTTCGATGCGCCGTTCACGTGCAAGGGCGATTTCGCGCCGGGCGAGGCGCGGTTGTTTTTCACATTCGGCTATCCCGCGCAAGAAGCCGAAATCGCCGATGTACAGGTGTTGCGCTATGAACCGTCGGTGTCGGTCGCTTCGCTCCCCAAAACCAAACGCTACGCAGACCCGGTTTCCACGGGCGACCTGAGCCGTGAGGTCGCCCGCATCGTCGCCTTGCGCGCCGCGTTAGCGTCGGTGAAAGACCCGGCTCCGGCGCACGGCAAAACGCTTCAGGTCGCCAGAGCCGGGAATGCGAGCGGCGACGGCTCGCAGGCGCGCCCGTTCGCTACAATTGGGCAGGCCCTTGCGGTCGCGCAACCCGGCGACACGGTTCTGGTCGGCGCGGGCGAGTACCGCGAACCAAACGGCGTTTCCATCAAACGCTCGGGTCGCCCCGATGCGTGAATCAAGATCAAGGCGGCGCCCGGCGCGCGTCCCAAAATCGTCACGTCCGGCTGGAGCGGTTTCGAGATGCGGATCGGTATCGCGTACATCGAGATTTCCGGCTTTGAGTTGGAATGGGTGAAGGGCGACCCGTCCGTCGCGACGCAAAACGGCGTCACGGTCCACGGCGTCGGGATTGCGCCGATGTACGCCAGTCACCATCTCCGATTTTTGAACAACGTCATCCACGGCTACGGGACCGGCGGGATCTGCTCGCTGGACTGCGACTACGTTTACGTGGAAGGCAACGTCATCTATGACACCGCGAAAACATCGCCCTATGGCGGTAGCGCGATCTCGCTATGCCGCGCGTTCAACAGCGACGACAAGCCGGGCTACCACAACATCGTGCGCCGCAATGTGTGCTACGATAACGAATTGCGCGTTTCGACCCAGGAATCGTCGGGCGGCAACAACAAAGCGCTCACCGACGGCAACGGCATTATTATTGACGTTTTCAAGCGCAGTCGCGCCAACCCGCTCAAGCCGCACGGCGAGGACAAAGACGGTCCGCTCCTTCCGTATCGCGGGCGAACCCTCGTGGAAAACAACCTGATCTACAACAACGGCGGGCGCGGCATCCACGTTTTCCGCTCCGAAAAGGTGGACGTTATCAACAACACGTGCTACGAAAACCAGAAAACGCCGGACATCAACGGGGGCGAATTTACCGCAATTGACGCGGGCGAGGTGACCATTCTCAACAATATCGCCTACGGACGACCGGAAAAGCGCGGCAACACGCAGGACGGCTCTACCCGGATTCTTTGGAGCCACAACCTGTTCTTCAACGCCGACGATGTGTTGCTCCACGAGGGCGTGATGGGGAAAGATCCGCGCTTTGTCGCGCCCGCCCTGGATGCGGCGCGCCCGGACGCGTTCAAACTGCAACCCGATTCGCCCGCGCGGGGCGCAGGCATCGCCGCTGTCGCGCCGCCCGATGACCTGTCCGGGGCGGCGCGAACCAAAACGGGCCGGGCCGACCTGGGCGCGTTTCAAATCAAATAAACCCGCCGCTCGGTGAATACTATCGCGCGAGGCAAACAAGGAGTTTAATGGAACCACTACGTTTTGGGATTATCGGGTGCGGCGTGATCGCGCCCACGCACGGCGCGGCTTTGCAAAAGCTGGAAGCCGAAGGGCTGGCGAAACTTGTCGCGGCGGCGGATACGGACCGCGCCAAAGCCGAGTCGTTCACCGCCAAGTTCGGCGGCGAAGCGTGCGAGTCGCTGGGCGAGCTGCTCGCGCGCGCCGATGTAGACGCAGTGACGATCTGTACGCCGTCCGGTCTGCACGGGCGCATGGCGGTGCAAATCGCCAAAGCGGGCAAGCATGTTTTGTCCGAAAAGCCGCTCGATGTTTGGATTGATCCGGTGGACGAGGCGATTGCCGCCGCCAAAGCGGCGGGCGTGACCTATGGCGGCGTTTTCCAGGAGCGTTTTACCGAGGGCGCCTTGAAAATGAAGCGCGCGATTGACGCCGGGGCGTTCGGCGAGATCGTGCTTGCCTGCGCGGAAACCAAGTGGTACCGCGCCCAGGATTACTACGACACCGGCGCGTGGCGGGGAACGTGGGAATGGGACGCCGGGGTTTTCTCGAACCAGGGGATCCACAGCCTGGACAAGGTGCAATGGCTCGCCGGCGAGGTGGTCGAGGTATTGTCGGCGACGCTTGCGCCCGGATTTCATCGCGCCATTGAAGGGGAAACCCTCGGCGTGGCGACCGTCCGCTACGCGAGCGGCGCGCTGGGAACGCTCACGATGACCACGCTCTCGTACAAGGGCTTTCCCGAGCGGGTGGATGTGTCCGGGACCAAAGGCTCCGCGATGCTGGTCGGCGATCATCTGGCCCACTTCACCACGCTTGACCCGTACACGGACGGCGTCACAATTGATGCGCCCAAAGCCGGGGCGGGCGGCGACGACGCCGAAGCCAAAGCGAACGACCCCGCCGCCGTGGGGACGGAAGGGCATTATTCCAACATCCGCGATTTCGTTCTCGCCGTGCGCGAGGGCCGCGACCCCCTGGTGTCCGCGACCGAGGCGCGCCGCGCAGTCAACCTACTCAACCTCATCTACAAGGCCGCCAAAGTCGGCCCGTACGCCTGATCGAACAGGCATTGTTTGAAAGGAAAATTCTATGTCCGCAACCACAACGCTTGCGCAAACGCGCTTGAAACCGGCGCAAATCGCGCAGTATCATTCCGAGGGCTACGCCATCTTTAAAGAGCCGGTCCTTGCGACCCCAAAGTTCGCCGGGCTTAAAGCCTATTTCGAGGGCATTTTAGCCGATTTGCCCGAAGGCGAGCGCCCCGAGGCGATGGATGTGCCGCACTTCATGCACCCAAAACTTCTGGAATGGGCGTTCGACGATGCCATTCTGGATATCGTCGAGCCGATCACCGGCCCGGACATCGCGCTGTACTCGTCGCACTTTATCTGCAAGCCCAAAGGCAACGGCAAGCGGGTGCCGTGGCACGAGGATTCCGCCTACTGGAAGGGCCGCATCACGCCGATGGAAATCTGCACGGTCTGGCTCGCAATTGACCCGTCCACGCGCCTCAACGGGTGCATGAAGGTGATCCCACGCACCCATGTCGAGGGGCAAAAAGGCTACTCCGATTACGACGCCGTCAACCCCGAGCAAAACGTGTTCAGCAGCGAAATCAAGGCGAGCCAGCGCGACGACAGCAAGGCCGTTTATCTCGAACTCGATGCGAACGAATGCAGTTTGCACGATGCCCGCGTTATGCATTCGAGCGAGCCGAACACGAGCGACATACGCCGTTGCGGCTGGACCATGCGGTTCGCCTCGACTGCGGTGAAGTTCGATCAAGACCGCTTCGATGGCACGCATGTCGTGTACCTCGCGCGGGGCCGAGACAAAGGCGGCAACGAGTACGCGGACCCGACCCGCGCCTACCCGGAAGTTCTCGCGAAGCGCGGCTTTTCCGGGCGGTACAAAAACTCGCACTAACGCCGCGCAAACGGCATTGGGTTTCTGGTTAAGAGGAATACGGCCCCCTAACCCCCAATAATGGGGGGACAAGAAAGACCAAGCGGCGACGCCTTTTCCTCGTAGACTAACGGTAAGCTCTTGGCGATTGGTTCTTGTCCCCCCCTTATTGGGGGTTAGGGGGCCGTATCCCTCTTAACCAGAAACCCAATGCCGCCCTTCTCCCCACCGTCAGGATAAACGTATTGGATAACGCTTCTGCGGGAAAACTTCGCGTCGCGCTCGTCGGACTGCAGTTCGGCGGCGCGTTCCCGGAAATCTACGCCCAGCCCCCCGATGTCGCCGAGATCGCGATTTGCGATTCCGACCCCGCCGTTTTGAACGCTTTCGGCGACAAGTACGGCTTTGCGCGCCGTTTCGCGAGCGTAGACGCGGTTCTCGCCGCAGGCGACATTTTGAAACCGCGATCTTTCAAACCGATCAAGAAATTTTATCCGCCGAGGTGACGCGTTCGCTATTCCACACGGCCCGCGCGTACGCGGAACTATTCAGCATGTACGGCGAAAAAGCGTCGTTAAAATGGCGGGTGGAACACGAAATGCTGGTCTTGTTTCGCATGGGCGAGCGGGCGGAAGGGCGCGGACGTGCGATCTCCAAGGAGCGGGTTGCGCCGGATGATTTTCCGCATTTACTTCCCGTCGGTCTTGCAGGGCGGCGGGCATCACGGTTCGCACCCGCGTATGGTTTATGAGTTTGTGCGAAGCATTGTGGAAAACCGACCCGCGATGTCGAATGCGGCGACGGCGGCGAACTGGAGCGCGGCGGGCATCTGCGCCCATGCGTCCGCCCTGCAAAACGGCGCGGCGGTGGACGCGCCGCAATTTGATTGAGCGTTAACACTGAGTTTACATTGACACATGAAAAGTATTTGGCTTGACACCGACATCGGAAGCGACATTGACGACGCCCTTGCGCTCGCGTACCTTTTGGCGCGCCCCGACGCAAATATAGTAGGCATCTCCACCGTCACCGAGGTCGGGGACGACCGCGCGCGTTTGGTGTCCGCTTTGTGCAAAATCGCGGGCAAGGATGTACCAATTTACCCGGGCCTTGCGCTTCCGTTTCTGGTCGCGCCGCGTCAAACCGCCGTGCCGCAGGCGGTCGCGCTCGAACGCTGGCCCCATGCCGACGCTTTTCCCCCGAACGCCGCGACAAACGCCCTGCGCGACGCTATCCGGGCGCAACCCGGCGAGATTTCGCTTCTCGCTATCGGGCCGATGACGAATGTGGGCGCGCTTTTCGCTATGGACCCGGAAGCGCCGTCGCTTCTGAAAGAGTTGATACTGATGTGCGGGGCGTTCGATTTTCCCGATTGGCCCGACGCGACCGAATGGAACGCCATCAACGACCCGCACGCCGCCGCGCTCACGTACCGCGCGGCCCCGTTCGCCGCGCCGCCCCCACGCCATGTCTCGTTCGGTCTGGATGTGACCAACAAGGTCGTTCTGGAGCGGGACGAGTTCGCGTCCCGGATCGGCGCGACCGAGTTGGGGAGGTGCGCGCTGGACATGGCGGCGGCGTGGTTCGAGCAGTCGCCGCGCGTCACGTTCCACGATCCGCTCGCCACTGCCGCCCTTTTCGAGCCGTCGCTCTGCGGCTACGCGCGCGGCGCGGTCCGTGTGGATTTGGAAAACCCCGATTTACTCGGCAAAACGCACTGGACCCCCCACGCGGACGGCCCCCACGAGATCGCCGTTACCGTGGACGCCCAGCGGTTCTTCGCGCACTTTTTCAGCGTGCTGGAAGGGCGCGGGTAGAAAACCCGGCCTTTCGCCGCTCCTTCGGACTCTCACCCCCTAACCCCCTTCCTCGCCTCGCGAGAGGCGCCTCTCGCGAGGCGAGGAAGGGGGTTAGGGGGTGAGAGTCCTTGCCCCACGGCCCCATGCCAACACGTAAGCGGCAGGAACGATATGAATGACATGAACCACGAAAACAGCCTTAGACCAACCGTTTTGCGGCGCGGCGCCTCGTTTATCGAACTCGCGGAAAATCGCCTCGCGGCGGGAAATGCGCGGTTCCAGCGATCCTGGCGCGTGGGCGCGGACGGCTTGCTGACGCCGGAGACGTTCACGGACAAAACGACCGGAACGGAGTGGCTGGACGCCGCCGCCAAGCGTCGAAACAGCCCGCTCCCCGACGCCGACTTGCCGGACGAACCCCGAACTGTCGCGCTCGTTGGGGTTCCCGCCCCCTCGATTATCGAGGCGCCCGCGCTCACGGCGGAACTCACCGCAACCGGGGTGAGCGCGACGCTGACCTACCGTTTTCAGGTGTTTGACGACGCAAGCGGCGTGCGGATGCAGGTTCGCGCGACGGGAAGCGGTAGCAACGTGGCGTTGTTATCCCCCAAAGTCGCGCCGACCGGGCTTGACGCCACCGCCGAGCCAACCGGTGTGGAACAGGACCCTGTGCTATCGCTTATTGCGACCGGCGGCGACAGCGCGCAACCGGGACCGCGCGATATTTTGGAAGACCTGACGCTCGCGCCGCTTCATCTTCGGTTGACGCAGGTTCTCCTCAGCGACCAAACCGACCAGCGCAATGAACTGGCGTCCGAGCGGGAATGGCTTTTGCACCCGTCCGAGGCCGCCCTGCCGCTACCCGGCTGTTTGTTCTACGCCGAGGATGTGACCACCGGCGCGGGCTTGATATTTGTCAAAGAAGCGCCGCTCCCCTATGCGCGCCCGGTTCCGTCCCCGTTTGACCTTTACGTCCATCCCGCCCGGCGGCAGTTTTCTTTCACGGGACATGGCGCGGACGACACCGAGGGCGGGGGAGGGTACGCGTGGGCGACGCTCGCCTATAACGGCGGAACGGCGGGCCGCATCGCCGAGATGCAGGCGTACCAGCGTTGCCTGCGGCCCTACAAGAGCGAGCGCGACGGCGTTCTTGTGTCGAATACGTGGGGCGATCGCAACCGCGACGCGCGTATCACCGGCGATTTTATGGCGCGCGAGATCGAAGCGGGCGCGCGACTGGGCGTGGACGTGATCCAGATCGACGACGGCTGGCAGATCGGGACGACCAGCAACTCCGTCCGCGCTCTGGCGGAGAACGGCGTGTGGGAGGGGTTTTACGCCGCCCGAGACAACTTTTGGGAGGTGAACCCGGCGCGTTTTCCGAGCGGTCTTGCGCCTCTAATCGCCCACGCGCGCGAAAAAGGAATGCGGTTCGGCCTTTGGTTCGGGCCGGATTCGGATAACGACTTCGCTCACTGGCGCCGCGACGCCGACACCGTTTTACGTTTGCACCGCGAGTTGAACGTGGACTATTTCAAGATTGACGGCGTCAAGGTCCGCAGCAAAACCGGCGAGCGTAATCTGTGCGCTTTTTTCGATGCCGTGTTGACCGAAACCGAGGGTCGGGTCGTTTTCGACCTGGACGTAACGGCGGAAGTGCGCCCCGGTTATTTTCTGCTGGCGCGGGGCGGTCCGCTCTTTGTCGAGAACCGATATACGGACTGGCATAAATACTGGCCCCACCACACGCTCCGCAACCTGTGGAGTTTGGCCCATTATGTGGACCCGGTGCGCCTGCGGATGGAATGGCTGAACCACGCGCGTCACCAGGACCAGTACGAAAGCGATCCGCTCGCGCCGTCCGCGTACCGCGCGGATTACCTGTTCGCGACCGTGATGTTTGCGTCCCCGCTCGGCTGGTTCGAGGCGTCGAACTTGCCCGACACGTACTTTGCCGACGCCGCGCCGCTTATCGCCGCCTGGAAAGCGCATCGCACGGCGATTTTTGGCGGCGTAATTATCCCTATCGGCGCGTCCCCGGACGGCGTTTCGTGGACCGGCTTCGCATCGGTCGCGCCCGATCGGAAAAGCGCGCACGTTCTTGTCTTCCGGGAAGCGTCGGGGCGAAGCGATTGGCGCGCTCCCGCCCTGCCGCTCTTAGTCAATCCCCATTCGCCGCGCGCGTTCGAACGTTTGGGCGGCGACGGCGACGCCGCGCTTGATGAAAACGGTTTTCGCGTCACGGTTGCCAACTCGCACCGCTTCTTTTGGGGACGCGTGACGCTATGACCCAACCCCTTCGCGCCGAACACGCGCCCGAACGTCTCGCGCTGTATCGCGCCGGTTTGAACCATCCCCTTCTTACCCAGCGGGCCGGGCCGGGCGAAAGGCCGTTTATCCATCCGCTTTTGGCCCCGGACGGCGACGGCGAACTTACGGAAAACGAACCCGCCCACCACCTTTGGCAACACGGCCTTTATGTCGGGCTGAACGCCATAAACGGCGTCGGGTTTTGGACGGAAGGGCGCATCGCGGCGTCGGCGAGCAAGGACGGCGCGTTTCACCCGCAACCGCTCGCGCCGCCCACGCTGGAGGGAAACGAGGCGCGCTGGCGCGTGGTCACGGATTGGCAGAAGCCCGGTGGCGCGTCGCTCCTGACCGAAACGCAGGAATGGCGGTTTGAAGATCAAGCCGACACCCTGGTTCTGGACCTCGCCTGGACCCTGACGGCGACCGTGGACGTTGTTTTCGGACAATATGATTACGGCGGACTTTTCCTGCGGATGCCGTGGCGACCGGACACGCGCGGCGCGGTTCTGACAAGCGAAGACGCAAACACGCAAGAAGCCGCTGAAGGGAAGCGCGCCCGCTGGGTTGCGCTTGCGATGCCGCTCCCGAATCGCTTGCACGGTTTGGCGGGCGTCGCCCTTCTCGATCATCCGTCGAATCCTGAGCATCCTGTCCCGTGGCGCGTGGACAACAACCTCGGTATCGCGCCGAGCCGCTGTATCGCCGGAGAATGGCGACTGGCGCGCGGCGACGCGACGTGTAGCCGCTACCGCGTTTTCGCCAACACGGGAAACATCAACCGCGATAGGGTAAACGCCGAATGGGGCCGGTTCGCCCAAACGTGACAAAGAAAGTTCCCATGAAATCCGCCATCGTGGTTCATTCGCGCTTCGACAAAATGTGGTCGTTCGCCGCCGACCACGCGCACGCGCGCTGGCGCGACCAACACGGCGCCGAAACGGTAACGTTCCTCCGCCTCGACGATCCCGACGACACGCGCACGGTCGGCGAACTGCTCACCCCGAAGGCGGCGGCGACCACGGAGCGCTTGCTCGCGCTTGAGGTTCCCTTAAAGGAGACGTGTTTGGACGCGCTTCCCCGGCTTCGCGAGGTCGCCTTCGCCGCGCCTCCGAATCAGGCCCTCCGGGAAAAACTTGCGGCTCGCGGCGTCCGTCTCATCGAGCATTCCTCGCAAGGGTTTTGGGCGCAGTCGGTCGCGGAGTTCGGTCTCGCGCTGACCCTGTGCGGCTTGCGCCGTATCCCGCAAACGCACCAGGCGATGACGCAAACCCACGCGATCTGGAACTACCAACCGCCGGGCGGCGCGGGACGACCCGGAGCGCGCGGTCAGCAGTTCGGCGATGATCCCAACTTCGCGAACGGAACCATCGCGGGCAAACGGGTACGCATTGTCGGGGCGGGTAATATCGCCAGCCGCTACGCAAGCTACGTTCATCTGCTGGGCGCGGATGTCGCCGCGTGGGACCCGTTCGCGAGCGAGCCGTGCTTTCACCGAACCGGCGCACGACGCGAGTATCATCTGGACCAATTGGGCCGGGACGCGGAAATCTTCGCCCCGATGCTGCCGCTCACGGACGAAACGCGCGGTATTGTCGCCGCCGACCATATCAACGCCTTGCCGCGGGGGTGCCTTGTCGTCCTGATAACCCGCGCGGAGATTTGCGATATTCCCGCCCTGCGACGCCGCGTTCTCGCGGACGAACTCGCGCTCGCCGCCGATGTTTTCGATGGGGAGCCGGTTCCCCTGGAGGATCCGCTTTTGAACCGTCACAATGTCGTGCATACGCCGCACAATGCCGGGCGGACCATCCACTCGAACCAGCAATGGGCGGACACGCTTTTAGACCAGTTCGCTAAACCCGCTTAGTATCCGGCTCTGTTAGCGTTCGCGAGGGCGTAGACAGACGCGCTCGCCAAGTCGGGCGATCCGTGTTGCGGGCCGAAATCGTAAACCAGCTTGCTCATCTCGCTTTCTTTGTCGCCGCTTCGCGCAGGGGCGCGCTCAGGCTCGGCGGCGGGTTCTTCGTTCCCCACCGCGTCGGGGCGGGTCCCATTTCAAGAACGAGATCGGCCCCGCCCGCAATATCACGGTGCCGGAACCAGGCCTTGTTCCACGCCTTGTTGTTTAGTTTCGCGGACTGGATATAGCGATTTTGCGAGGAAAGCCCGCGCGCCGTGATCGTGAGCGTTTTTCCGCCCGCAAGCCTCAGGCGCGTTTGCGAGAACAAGGGACTGCCCAGAAGGTAGATGTCCTGTCCGGCGTTCGGGTAAAATCCCATCGCCCCGAAAACATACCACGATGACATCGCCCCCACGTCCTCGTCGCCCGCGTAGCCGCTCGGGGCCATTTTGTAATCTTGTTGGAGAATCGCGCGAACCCGCTCCGCTGTCCGGTCGGGGCGGCCCGCGTAGTCGTACAGCCACGGCGTCAGAAAGCCGGGTTCATTGCCCTGCCAGTGCCGCTTTTCGTCGAAGTATTGATCCAGAATCGCGCAAAACGCCTCCGGTCCGCCGTGGCGATTGATCAGGCCCTGAATATCGTGCGGAACGGAGAAACGGTACTGCCAGGCGTCGCCCTCATAGAAAATGGGAAACCAGCCAAGCGAAGCGCGCGCCTCCGGATCAAAGCCTGGCAACCATGCCCCTTGGGCGTCCTTTCCCCAAAAGAAACGCGTTTGGGGATTGAAGAGTTGGAACACGTCGTGCGAGCGCTTGCGAAACCGCGCGGCGTCGCTTTTCTCTCCTACCGCGTCGGCGATTTGGGCGACCGCGAAATCGTTGTACGCATATTCCAGGGTTCCCGAAACGGCGTGGGCGTACTCGTTGGGTTTACCGTCGGCGGTTTTGCCGCTTGCGGAAAGCGCGGGAACATAGCCCCGCGTAAAATACGGGGCGAAGCGACCGTAAGGCGAGTAAATGTTAGATGGGGCCGGAGTCGTCGCGTTCTTCCTGACCGCCTGATACGCGAGAGCGCGGTCGAACCCGCCCAGGCCTTTGGCGATGGCGTCGGCGAAAACAACGTCGGCATTGGTTCCGCCCTGGAGAGAAAAGGCGTACTGGTTGTAGGCCCACGCGTCGGGAAGCCAGCCCTTTTGTTTATACGCTTCGAGCAAACTGCGAAGAACGGCCTCCTGTCGTTCCTGATGGATCAGGGTTAAAAGGGGGCTTGCGGAGCGGAACGTATCCCAGATGCAGTAAATATCCCAGTAGGACGGCTCCGTTCTTGACCACGCATCGTTATCCCCGGAAAGGTCCACAGGCGCGAGCGCGCTGTCATACAGGGCGGTATAGAATTGGCGCCGCTCCTTGTCGGAGCCGCCGGTTACCTGAATCGTATTCAGGTGCGCCCGCCAAACGCCCTCGGCGCGGGATTTGACCTGCTCAAAGGTCATCCCGTCGCTCGCCGCCCGGTGACGCCGGGCGTTTTCTATACTCGAATAAGAAAGGCCGATCCGGACGCCGATACGACCATCGGGGGGCGGCGTGAACTCCGCGTACAAACCGGCGCGCTGGCCCTTGTCGCCTTTTATCTCGGTCGCCCCTGTTATCGCATCCGCGCCCCGCCACGCCCCGCGCTGATTTGGCGTTTGGTCGAGCGTCGCGGCGAAATAAACGGTGTACGTCAGACGATTGTAGCCGCCGACGAAACTTGCCTTACCTTCAATCTCTCGGTCGGAAACAAAGCGCGCCTCGGAACCGGTGCAAACAGACGACGGACTTGCCACGGAACCGTTGTTGAGCGTGGCGGAAACATCAATAAGAAGGCGGGCGGGGGCGTTCGCGGCGAACGTGTACCGATGAACCCCGGAGCGCTCGGTCGCGGTAAGCTCCGCCTTGACCGAATCGCGGGTCAGCGTGACGGCGTAGTAGCCGGGGGACGCGAACTCGCCTTTCTTCGGGGAGGGCGGCAGGGAAATATCGAGCGGCCCGGTTTGGGGCCGCACGAGGATTTGCCCGCCGAACGCCGCGCCGCCGGTGCCGCCGATGTGGGTATGGCTGAATCCGATGATCGGCTCGCCCGGATTGTAGCCCGCCGTCGAGGGGCGGGTGGTATCCGGGCTGAGTTTAACCATGCTGTAAGGCAGGCAGGCGGCGGGCATAAGCGCGCCGCCGTCAAGCGATGCCCCTACCAGCGGATCGGCGAACGGAACCGGATCAAAAGGCGGGGCGGAAGCCTTTTGCGCCCCGCACGAGGACAGGGGGCCGCAGAGCGCAAGCAAGGTGAACAAGGCGACGACTGAATTCTTCATGATGGCTCCCACGGCGGCTTGGGAAAGGCCCTTCTTAAATAAGCGCATTCCGTTCAGGCCCGTTGCCTCAGCGCGAAACGCTGAGGCAACGGGCCTGATGAAACCATACCGTATCTCACCAATGGCGCAAGGCGCGGCGGGGTACGTCACAAGCGAGAAACCCGCCGCGCGGCGTTTAGCCTGCGGCGTTGACGCCTCGGCGCGGCGCATCTACCGCATCGCCCGGATTTGGGTAGTCCGCGATACGGTTCGGCTCGCGCTTCACCGTCGGTTGGGGATACACCACCTTTTGCTGGCGCGGCGTCAGGCGCGCGAGAAGTTCGTTCGACGCGCGGTACGGGAACCGGAACGTCCCCCACGACGGCCCGTAGCGGTAAACCGCGATGCGCCGCTCGCCCGGATTGACGCGCTTGGCGGAACCGTGACTGATGGCGTCCACGAACAAGAGCGCATCGCCCGCCTCCAAATGAACCTCGATAGCCCCCTCGACATCGTCTACCGACCGCGTTTCGCCTTCCTTCATACTGCTCCCGGCGGCGTCCGGGTGAACAAAATTGGCCTTGTGGCTGGCCGGAATAATCATCGTCGCGCCGTCGCCCGGTCCGATGTCGGTTAGGGCCATCAGTATGTTGACCTGCCCGCACTGAAAACGCCCGTTGTGGTAGCGAAATTGATTGCGCTTGGTCCCGGTATGACCGCCCGAATGCAGGCCGATGGCCTCGCCCGGGCCGCGCAGATTAGCGAAGTTCTCGTCAATGAAAACCGGCCCGTGCTGGTAGTCGAACGTTCCCTCGCCGCCGACGAAATGCTTGACCTTGGCGAACCAGCCCCCATAATCAATAAGCCGCTCGAACGGCTCGCCCGCCTCATAAATTTGTTGAAGGTTGATGCCCTCGGCCCCGCCGTAGTTATGGGCGTGAACCGCCCCGTACCATTCGCCCGCGTGGAGCGGCGGATCGAGGCTCGTAATCCGGTCGAGAACGGCGTTCATCTCGGCGACATGGCTTTTCGTCAGAACGTTCTTCAAGATCAAATACCCGTTCAGATCGAACAGGTATTCTTCCCGTTCCGTAACCGGGGCGTCGGCGGGCGCGGCGGGTGCGGCGGCGGGCGGGGCGGAAGATACGGGCGGCGTCATCGTCGTTGTCATGGGATAAAACTCCTGCGAAGGGTTTGCGGACGCGCTGAACGCCCGTTAATACTACTATAAGCGACTTTTTTCCGTAATATATCGGTCATTCTAAGCGAAGTTTCCGGTATCCTAAGATTTTGGGGACATAAGCCAATTGGTGCGCGAAGAAGAAACGTTTGGGCTGGCGGGTTGGGCGGGGCGAACGCGCGGAATGAGTTCCGCCCACCGGCACCGGGACCTCGAAATCAACTACGTTCTTGCCGGGACGATGACCTACCTGGTCGGCGGGCGGATCGTGGAATTGCCGCCGCATCGCTTGTGCCTGCTCTGGGGCGGCGTTCCGCACCAGATGATCCGCTCCGCAACGCCCGCCGAGGCGGTTTGGATAACGATTCCGCTCGCTGTGGTTTTGCGATGGGGGCTTCCCGACCGGCTGATACGGCCTTTGCTCACGCTCGGTTTGGTCGCGGACGCCGCGCCCCGGTCGGGAGACTGGGAATTGCTTCAGCAGTGGCTCCGCGACCTTCCCGGACGCGGCGGCGACCAACGCCTGCGAAGCCGCGCCGATTCGGAGGGCGCGGGTATCGTTCTCCTGGAGATCGAGGCGCGATTACGGCGGCTCGCGCACGGCCTCGCCGCATTGCGCGCCGCAAACGAGGCGCGCGAAATCGAGACGCATGGCGGCGACCGGGCGGCGCACGGCGACCACGGCTTGACGGCGGTCGAGGCGATGGCGCAGTTCATCGCCCGAAACTTCGCCGATTCTGTCGGTATTAAGGAGATCGCCGAGGCGGCGCA
Source organism: uncultured Armatimonadaceae bacterium (assembly GCA_964252165.1). Classification (GTDB taxonomy): domain Bacteria; phylum Armatimonadota; class Armatimonadia; order Armatimonadales; family Armatimonadaceae; genus CAXUMS01. Next base: position 12,526 of record CAXUMS010000051.1, on the reverse strand, counting down.
CTTGCATCCCAACTACGCCATGACGCTGTTCCGGCGTCACACCGGTATGACGCTTCTTCAGTACCTCGTTTTGCAAAGGGTAGCCGACGCCCAGCGCCGCCTGGCGACCACGAGCGACACGGTTCAAGCCATTGCGCTCGATAGCGGGTTCGGGTCGGTCAGCCGTTTCTACGAGGCGTTCCGCGCGCAAACCGGGGCGTCGCCTCGCCGCTTTCGCTTGCAAATCACGGCTCCGCGATCAGGGGATTAGGATAAGGCATCGGCGGGAAGCGGCGAGGGCGGGCGCGCTGACCCGGCGGCGCGGCGTGCGGCGACCGCCGGAAACAGCGCGAAAACGGCGCAGGCGGGATAGAAGACGACCATGCTTTTGCCGCCCGCTCCCGTCGGATTCCATAACTCCTGGCAGGAACGGGGTTTCCTTATTTCGGCGGGGCGGGCGGCGCCGGTTTGGCGACGGGCGTGACAAGGCGGATCGTTTGGATCTGCGAGCCGTTTAGTTTAAGCGAAACGGCGTTGCCGGAGACCGGTAGCGGCTCGAGGTTGGTTTCGATATGGGTGGTTCGACGAGCGGCGGTAACGCCGTTCGCAAACGCGGCCCGGACCGTGCGCGGGCCTTCGGCAAGGTTCCATACTCGCGCGATCACGCCGTGTTCGATTCCCTCCTCGGCGGGTTTGACCGCCCAGAGAAGCGCGCTGGTATCGTCGAGGGTCAAGAGCGAGTAGGCGGTCGCGGGGTACGGGCTGGTATCCGTCCCGGCGACCCCGCCGGTCACAAGCGGGTTCTGGTGTTCGAGCGCGAAACGCATCGCCGCAGGGCCGTTGTACGCGCCGTGCGGTTGCAGGGCGAAGCGTTGCAAAAAATCGGTCGCCCCATTCTGATTTTGAATGCCTAAGTACCTGCCGTCTATCTGCCCGCCCGCCAAAACGTTTATCTGCGGCGTGGCGACATCGAGCGTTTTGGCGTCGCTGTTTCCGAGTTTGGCGAAACTACAATCCGCGTTGGAGATGGTCACCCCACGCGCTCCCGCACCGTCCGTGATGTCGGCGAAGTGGTTCAGCGTGACATGATCGTAGCGCGCATGGGTATCGGCGTAATCGCCCCCCTGCGACTTGAGCCGGTCATGGAGCAGGACGCCCAATTCCTCGGTATGGACATCGGGGTTCGCGAGATTGAAGCCGAAACTCCAGTAACGGGTATCGCCGAAGTTTTCCGTGATGCGATTGCGAATGTCTATGCGGTCGCTGTCGCGGTATATCGTGATCCAGGTCGTGTGGGCAAGGCCGGTCCCGCCGCTCACGCACCGGAGCGTGACCGAAACCGGCCCGCTGTTTTCCACCGTGATCGCGCCCGCAGCGTCTCCGGGCGACAGATCGTTTAGCGTCCGCCCGCCGATGGCGGCGGCGAGTTCCCTATTGCCGCGCTTTTTGTCCACAAGGCTCGTGATCGCCCCGTCTGGGGCGACCGTTACTTTGAGCGCGCTGTTTTCCAGCGTTTTGGCGTTATCGTCGGCGTCGGCGACGGTGGCGGCGGGGCTTTGCGGGGCCGCTCCCGCGCCGCTGACAATGTCATACGTCTTGTAGCCCGCCGATGGAACAGCGCTCGCCCAGATTCGCACGTACGGAACGCCGTCCAAACGCACGATCTGGTGCGGCGCGTCCTTGCCCGTGGTTACATCGCGAACATGAATGTCGGCGGAGCCGTTGTACGCGAAGTCCGCGTAATCCGCGCGCACGTAGCCGAGCGGATTGAGGACGAAGAACCGGCGCGTCGCCTCCTTCGGCTTTTGTATCAGGTAGCCCAATCGGGAGGCGGCGTCGGCGTACAGGGGATTGACGTAGTTTTCGATCTCGCTCGCGAGCGTTTCCTGCCACGCCGCCCGCCGCTCCCGCGAAACCGGGCCGTCGGCGGTCCAGTCATGTTCCCAGTACAAGCCGAGGTCGGTAAACGCCAGATCGCGCGCTTTTTCCCGTCCCTGCAAAAACGCGGGTTTTTGCAGGGCGACAAGCGTACTCATCAGTTCCGCCGCGCGCAACTTCTCGACGGATCTGCGGACGCGGGCCGAGGTTTCCGCCATCGAGGCCGAATACAAATCCCACTCGTTGCCGTAAGTCACACTTTCCGACGGCAGGTCCGGCCCGTACCGCGCTTCAAAATCCTCGAAGAAATCGGCTGTGTTGGAAACAACGACCTGCCGGGACTGGTTCGATTGCTTCCGGGCGGTGACGTGGAAATGCTCGGTGCGGGGAAACCCGATAATTCCTTGCTGAACGCCCGGCTCTTTGGGAACGCCCGGCTCTTTGGGAACGCCCGGATCAGCGGGAACGCCGGTTTTGCGGTTCAGCGTGTCGCCGCCGAACCCGAACGCGCCTCGAACCGAATACGGCGCGCCGGTTTTGGGGTTGGCGTACCGGCTGAGAAAATCCGGGTTCGCGCTCAGGTAGTTGATCGCAAAGCCGGGATCGTTCGCTTCGAGGTACGTTCCCATTCCGCGCGGGCCGAGCGAAAACCATTTCATCAGCACGCGCTGACCATCGGGGCCGGTATACCAGTAAATCTCATGCGGGCGGTGATTTAACACGGCGTTCGGGATTTTACTGGCGCATCCGCAAACGCCCTTCCAACTGTAACGTGCGCCCGCCCCGGCCCAAAGCGACGACAAGCCGAGCGGCAATGTCTGATCTTCCATCGCCATCGCGAGCGAAAAGCGCAAATCGTAGCGCCGCTCCAAGCGTCCGGCGTAGTACATACCGCGCAAAACGGCTTCCGTGGGCTGTGCGCCGTAGCACGAAACCAGGGTGTTGAGCGGGGCGCTGATGTGTCCATCCTTGACCCGCGCCATCAGGCGGTCGAACTCCCCGGCGGTTTTCTGGCGCTCATATTGCCATAGCCAGTAACTGCCGTCGGCGTTGAACCGGCTCTGGTAGGGCGCGGGATTTCGCTTGGTTTCGTCGGCGAGACGCAGATAATAATCGAGCATCTCCACGAAAACCGCGTTGTAGGTGTCGGCGTCGGTGGTCCACATATAATCGGTGTGGTCATCGTTCGCCAGATAAATACGGAGGGGCGGACGGGACGAGCGGGACGGAGCGGGCGTTTGGGCTATGGCAGGCGCGCCAACCGCGACCAAAACGGCGAGGGCGCAAGCGGCGACGCTTCGGATCGGGGCGGGAGCGGTTTGGCGTTTGGTTGCGTTTTGGGTTTTCATAGACATTTATCGAGAAAAAGTTTCGTTCCGGTTTGCGCGCTTTGTCGCGCCCCGCGCTTGATAGGGCGCTCCTCTCGCCAGGAGAAAAACAAGGGTTACAGATTTAACTTAATGATAGGTTAAATTCGAGCTACGCCATACCGCCGGGCCGCAAATGTACATTACGCGCCGTATGGTTGATAGGAATTAAAGAAACATTCGACAAAAGCGTCTTGTACGCCTTGTGCGTTTTTGAATTTTTTCTCCGCGCAGGTCTGCCCCTTTTGCTGTTTGTTTTTCAGAAAGATAGCGCTTCCGTCGCATTTCCCGGTTCAATTTGAACGAGATGAAGTTGAACCGAAGGACGCTTGAAAAATTCCGTTAATCATTTCTATGCCCGCCCCTTGCGCTCCTTAAAGAACTTGGTATAATCTACCATAACACCGACTAATACGTATAACTAATAAGCGTAACGTTTTAAATCCGGGCGAAATTTTATGGTGACGATGACGGAAGTCGCGACAAAGGCGGGAGTTTCTCAGGCGACGGTTTCGCTTGTCCTGGGAGGCCGCGCTGATCGCCTTAAAATATCGCCGGAAACGCGTGAACGGGTGCTGGGCGCGGCGCGTGAACTCGGTTATCAGCGCAACCAGTTGGCCCGCGCGATGGTGACCGGCAAAAGCCGTATCATTGGGGTGCTGACCACGCCGCATGTCGGGGAAAACTTCGTCCGAATCCTCACCGGGGCGATGGAAGCGGCGAACGCGCATGATTATCTGCTGAAAGTATTGCACCTGTCCCACGACACAATTGACGATGGCGTGATCTCGCGGTGTATGGAGTGGCGGCTTGCGGGCGCGATGGTGGTGGGGCTTTCCGAGGCGTCCCAGCGTCGCCTCCACGACGAATTTCGCAATGTCGGTTTGTCGCTCGCTCTGATTGACAGCGCGCCGCTGCCGGAATGGGGCGTGCGCGTGCTGTCCGACGACGACCAGGGTATTCATGCCGTGGTTTCTCATCTGGTCGGCCTGGGCCACCAAAAAATCGCGTTCCTGGGCGGGCGACCGGGCGAACTTTCCGCCCGCCGCGAGCGAAGTTTCCGCGACGCCATCGCCGAGGCGGGTTTGGAAACGCCCGAGGCGTGGATTCGGAACGGGTCGTGGAGCGATGCGCAGGTTATCGAAGAAGGCGCGCGGGCGATTCTTCGGGAAAGCGACGCGTTGGGGCGTCCTACCGCTATCGCCTGCTCGGCGGATAATATCGCGATGAGCGTTTTGCGGATCGCCCGCTCTCTCGGACTGCGCCTGCCGGATGAGCTGTCCGTCACCGGCTACTCCAACATGGCTCTGTCCGCCTTCGCCGACCCGCCGCTGACCACGGTGGATCAATCGTTCCGGGACATGGGGTACGAGGCGGCGATGCATCTCATCGGGCGTGCGGAGCAAGGCGAAGACGTGAGTCTCAGCATTAGCCCGAACCCGGAGGTTTTGTTGCCGACGCAATTGATCGAGCGCGGTTCCGCCGCCCCGCCGTTGTCGCCCGCGCGTTAGAGTGCGCGCAGGTTGATATAACGCATTGACAAAACAGGTGAAGGCCGGTTCAAGCGATACTGCAAGCGTCGCGCCGGTCGCATAGAAGGACCCAGTGTTGTTTCCTTATCCCGCCGCAAGGCGTACGCCAAATCGTTTTAATCCCTTCCCGCCGGATGGGAAGGTTTCTTTTCCACGTCATCACACCGCTGTCGCCGCTCCAAACGGCGACGCGCTTACGGAACCGGTCATGTCTTCCATGATCAGGAAGGACGGCGCTTACTTGCGTTTACTTCGGAGAAAAACGGGGAGTTTGCTCGCCCCGACCGCCGCCGCATTACTCTTAACTGTCGCCGCGCTCACCGCAGGGTGCGGCGGCAAGACCAAAGAGGCCGCCGCCCCCGCGCCGCCGCCGGGCCAGGCCCCGCCGCCGTCCGGCCCCGCCACAACCACCGGACTTACGCCGGAGCAACGTGCGGTTATAGAAAAAGCGGATGCGCAAGGCCCGGCGGTTCAGGCTGCCAATAACGCTACCGGTCCGCAGAGCAAGTGACCGCTTGCCCGTATAATGGTCTTTTTACGGACCGCTTTCCCTCGGTTGCCACGAAAGGGCATGGTTTAAATATGCAAAGTACGCATCAACGTCGGAGTATGTCCTCCGCATTCACGCTCATTGAACTACTTGTTGTTATCGCAATTATCGCTATCCTTGCGGCGATACTCTTCCCCGTCTTCGCGCAGGCCCGCGAGAAAGCCCGGCAAACCGCGTGTTTGAGCAACACCAAGCAGATGGGTCTTGCTATCTATCAGTATCTTCAGGACTACGATGAGACGTACCCGAACGGCACGTACAAGTTCGGCTCTATCGGCGGCTGGGCCGCGCAAATCTACCCGTATGTGAAGAGCGTTCCGGTATACCGTTGCCCAAGCGACTACAACGATGTCGCCAATCCCGTCGCGACCGATAAATCGTCATCGTACGGCATGAACAGCAACTTCGGCACGGGCGGCAACAACGCCGCGACCCCGCCCGTTTTGAACACCGCCGTTGCGATGGGCGAAACAAATGCGCCCGCGTCTACCGTGTTGCTCTTTGAGGTGGAAGGCAATACCAATATTGACATAACCAACTACTACGAGTCGCAGTACCCGACCTACTACGCCAACTCCAACTCGTCGCCGTTCGGTAACGGCAACCTCAACTATTTCAGCCCGGCCGGTGGCGGAAGCATCTCCGCCTGCCCGCCTCCCAGCGCGGCGTCCACGCTGAAGTACGCAACCGGCTACCTGGGAGGGCGTGATCCCAACCTTTACAATGTCGCTTGTATGTACACGGGCAAAACCGGCAGGCACAATGGCGGCGCGAACTACATCATGGCGGACTGCCACGCCAAATGGATGCGCGGCGAGCAGGTTTCAGCGGGCCGCAATGCAACCTCGCCGACCGCGAACCAAACGGCGGGGCAGTTCAACAACGCGGCGGGAACCAGCGGAACCATTCCGGGCGGCAACATGGCGGTGACGTTCAGCGTCAAGTAAAGGCCGGAGCGCGCGGTTACCGCCCGTGCCGTCTTTAACCTTAAGCCCGCCCCTGGGGAGCGTTACGCTTTCCAGGGGCGGGCTTCCCTATGGCGGGGTTAATCTCTCGTCTGCCAGCGCTCTTGGAGGCTTCCGCTTTTATGAAACTGTTTTTATGGTTCTTCCTGATCGGTGCGACGCTTTCGTTGTTTCCGCCGCAAGCGCAATCGGCGACGCTTTTGAGAACGAATTTCAACCAGTCAGTCGCTTGGCCGAACGCCGCCGCCGCCTCATCCGCGCCCGGCGCCCCCGGCGCGCCCGGCGCCCCCGGCGCGACCGCCGCGCTTCTTCCGCTCGGCTCAATTGACGTGGTGAATTCCGCCGCGCCGTCCGGGGCGATGGCGTTGACCGCCCGCGCGCCCGCAAAGTCTGGCGCGAAGACTTGGTTCGCCGCTATGGCGAGCGGACCGCTTCCGGTGAGCAACCGCGAAACCAATTTGGGCAAGCTCACCCTTAGTTTTGATTTGTCCGCCTCGGTCGCCCGCCCCGTTGTTGTCCGTGTGGAGTCCTTCGATGCCGCGCGAAAGCGTACGGGCGCCATAAGCGGCCTTATCTACCCCGCCGCGCCGAATTTTTTCCAACGCTACGCGCTTGATCTTTCCACGCTAAAATCGTACGGCCCAGGCGTGTTTCAACCCGCCGCCCCGTTTGTGCAGTTTACGTTTCAGATAAGCGAGGCGACCGGCAAAACGGCGGGCGATGTCGGCTGGCCCATGAACGGCGCGCAACACCAGATTCGCGTGGACAACGTCAACTACGCCAGCCCCGCGTTCTATGTCAGCCCCAAAGGGAGCGACGCCAAAGACGGACGTAGCGAACAAACCGCGTTCGCCACGCCCCAGAAAGCGCTCGATGTCGCGGGACCGGGAGATATTATCGTCCTGATGGAGGGTACGTATAACGGAGGCGGGAAAAATGTCGCCTCGTTCCGACGCGGCGGGACACCGGACGAGTGGATAGTCCTCAAAAACTATCCCGGACAAAAACCCGTTCTGACCTCGACCGGGTGGAATATCGTCAGTATCGCAGGCGGTTCCAAAGAAAAGAAATCAGATGACCCAGCCTTGTGCTACCTTGAAATACGAGGTTTACACATTCGGGGCGAGGGCGATGTCGCCAAGGTCAAGTACCCGGACGGGATGAACAAGCCGGATTCGCGCACTAACACCAACGGGATCAGCATTGACGGACGCTACTTCACCAACGTTCCGCATCATCTGCGAATTGCCGACAATCTGGTCGAATACTGCCCGGCAGGCGGTATCGGGGCGGGCGAAGCGGACTGGGTAACAATCGAAAACAATGTTTCCCGCTTCAACTGCTGGACCACGATTTATGCGACTTCCGGTATCTCGGTCATGGGCGCATCTAACTTCGACGCGACCGACAATATTTACAAGCATTTGATCCGAAACAATATCTGCTACCGCAACGAGACGTATGAAATTTGGAAAGAGGTTAATCATCTCTCGGATGGCAACGGCATCATTCTGGATGTCAACCAGAAAACCAATCCGCGTCCTAACGGCTCGTTCCGGGGCCGGACGCTGGTTCAAAGCAATCTCTGCTTCGATAACGGCGGCTCCGGTATACACACGGTCAAGGCGAACCGCGTGGATATTATTAACAACACCGCCTACCTGAACAGCGCGTCGAAGGCGTTGCAGTATCCGCAGATTTACGCTTACGGCTCGGAAGATGTTCGTATCATCAACAATATCATGGTGGCCCCAATCGCCGATGTCGCGAAAGGCGAGAAGCCCGAGCCGGTGAACACGAGCCGTTTCAGCCCAACCGTTTTGTACTCGCACAACCTGTACTTTGGCGGCAACATCGCGCCCAGTATGGGGGAGGGAGACGTGATCGGGGACCCCAAATTCCTGAACCCGTCGCGTGACGGCGCGGTCGCGAACTTCCATTTACAGAACGATAGCCCCGCCATCGGCGCGGCGGTTCCCGGTTTGCCCTTCGCGCCGTTTCTGGATTTAGACGGCAAAGTACGAAAGCGAACAACACCGGCGAAGGGCGCCTACGAAAAATAGGCGGCGCAATTGCAAAAGGTTTGGCGCCGGAAACAAGGAGGCGATAACAGCGGGCGAAAAAAATCGCCAAACGGCTCCTCGATAAACCGTGTTTTGACAAACAGGGCGCAGGCATGTACAATCGTTAATTCCCCCGATTTGGGAATGGTTTCCGGTCAGCGCGACGCGGCGTTGCAACCTTTTTAATGATCTGGCGGCTTGTCTAAACAAGCGCAGTCAGGGCATAAGCAGCGGCGCCACTCAATGCGTGACTTCATTTTGTTTTACATCAATGGGAAGCGGCGCCAAGTCTCGGACTCCCGAGCGTTCTTGCTTCTTTCGGATTATTTGCGTCAGCATCTCGGCCTGACCGGCGCAAAGGTCGTTTGCGGCGAAGGGGCCTGCGGGGCGTGTTCCGTTCTCATCGGGGCGGCGGCGCATCAGGGCGGCGACAACGCCGACTTGCGCTACCACAGCGTGAACGCCTGCCTGTATCGCGTGTTTCAACTGGATCGGCGCCATGTCATCACGGTGGAAGGCTTGAACGGGGCGGACAACGCGCTTTCTCCGGTTCAGAAAGCCGTGGCGGAAAACCACGGCGCCCAGTGCGGTTACTGCACGCCCGGCATGGTTATTTCCCTGACCGCGCTCGGGCTGAACGCCAAGACCGACCCGGCGCGCGTCTCCGGGGAAAGCGTCCGGGACGCGCTTTCCGGTAATTTGTGCCGCTGTACCGGCTACCTTCCCCTCTACGAAGCCGGGTTGAGTCTTGCTGACCTCGACGTTGACGATTTATCCGCCTCGTACCCGCCCGATGTGATGCGGGAGGATTTCGAGCGTAACGCCGCCTCTTCCATCCGTATCGGTTCCAAGACCGCCGCGCGTTCCTTGTTTGTCGCATCTACCCTGACCGATGCGCTTTCTTATCTGGGGGACTGCCCCCAAGCGACGATTATCGCGGGGGGAACCGGCGTGCCGCCCGTCGCCGACACCGCCGGGTCGGGCGATGGGGCGGCTCCCCTGCTGAGCATCGGGGCTATTGCCGAACTTTCTCGTATCGAAAAACGGGACGACGCGTTGTTTGCGGGCGCAACCGCAACCTGGGCGCAATTGCGCCCCGTCGCCGAAACGCTTTTCCCCGAACTGGCGCGGCTTTTGGAGCGTTTCGGCTCGCCGCAGATTCGCCATCAGGGAACCATCGGGGGAAGTATCGCGCAGGCGGAAGGGAACAGCGACTGGCTTCCCCTGCTTCTCGTACAAAACGCCGTGGTCCATCTCGCTTTCGCGCGGAATGGTGAACGAGCGCTTCCCTTCGCCGCGTTTCTTGAAGAAAAAATCGCGCCGGGCGAACTTGTGACCGGCGTGACAATTCCCTTGCCTCTCCCCGGCGAGCGGTTGCGCTTATACAAGGTGGCGCGCAGGCAGGCGTTTGACCGGTCGGTTTTCTGCGCCGCCGTCCGTATGACTATCGCGCCGGAGGGACATATTACGGACTGCCGAATCGCCTGCGGCGGAGTGGGACCGCAACCCGTGCGGCTAACCCAAACCGAGCGGTTTCTTACCGGCGCGCGTTACGAGGAGAATATCCTGCGGCAAGCCGGATCTATCGCGGGCGCGGAACTTGCCCCCGTCGCCGATGCGTATGCGGTCGCGGAATACCGTCGTCAACTCGCCGCGCGCCTTTTGACGCGTTTCTACCACGACGCCGAGCCTGCACCGGCGGAGGTAAGCGCCATTGGCTAACAAGCCATATGTCGGTCAGTCGTTGCCGCACGACTGGAGCGCGGGCCATGTTTCCGGCAAAACGCTTTTTCTCGCGGACCAACCGCCGCTCCCCGGCGAGTTGTGGGTCGAGATTGTAAGCAGTCCGATCGCGCACGGACGAATCGCCCGTTTGGACGTGGAGGCCGCGCGCGCCTGCGACGGGATTGTGGGCGTGTACACGAGCCGCGATATTCCCGGCGTCAACAAATTCGGTCCCATTGTCGCCGACGAGTCTTTGCTGGCGGAAACGCATTGCCACTTTATCGGCGAGCCGATCGCCTTGATCGCCGGAATCAGCCCCGACGCGGTACGGCGCGCCAAAAGCCGTATCGTTTTGGAGATGGAGCCGGAAACGCCGATTCTCACTATCGAAGAGGCGATCGCCGCCGACTCGTTTCTCGGCCCGGAGCGCGTTATCGGGCGCGGCGATGTTTGGGGCGCGCTCGCAACCGCGCCGCACCGGCTTTCCCACTCGCTTCAAATCGGCGGGCAGGAACACCTTTATCTGGAAACGCAAACCGCGCTCGCCATCCCGGACGAATGGGGGCATCTGACCATTTACGCCTCGACGCAAAACCCGACCGAGATTCAAAATCTGGCGGCGAAGGTTCTCGCGCTGGGCATGCATCAGGTGGTTTGCGTTTGCAAGCGGATGGGCGGCGGCTTCGGAGGCAAGGAAACGCAGGCGGCGATTCCCGCTTTAATGGCCGCCCTGGTCGCGCAAAAAACCGGGCGTCCCGCGCGCGTCGCGTACGGTCACCGCGAGGATATGGCGACAACCGGCAAGCGGCACCCGTACCGCGCCGATTACGACGTGGGTTTCACGGGCGATGGGGAAATCCTGGGCCTTCAAATGGCGTTCTACGCCAACGGCGGCGCGACGTATGATCTTTCGTCCTCTATCTTGGACCGTACGCTATTTCACGCCGACAACGCGTATTACCTGCCCCATGCGCGGATTACAGGCCGGATCTGCCGGACGAATTTGCCGTCCAATACGGCGTTTCGCGGTTTCGGCGGGCCGCAGGCGGTCGCCGCGATGGAAAACATCATCGAGGAGATCGCGATAACGCTCCGAAAGGACGCGCTGGAAATTCGGACGCGGAACTGCTACGGACTTGCCGGGCGCGACCGGACGCCGTACGGGCAGCTCGTCACTCCGAACACCCTGCCCGCCGTTTTAAGCCAACTGACGCAAGACGCGCGGTACCACGCGCGGGCGGAAGCCGTCCAAGCGTTCAATGCGGTGTCGCAAACCCACTGGAAGGGGCTATCGCTGACTCTCGTCAAGTTCGGTATCTCGTTCACGACCAAGTTTCTCAACCAGGGAAATGCGCTTGTCAATGTGTACATTGATGGGACGGTTCAAGTCTCGACCGGCGGAACCGAGATGGGACAGGGCCTGAATACCAAGATTCGGCAACTGGTCGCCGACGCTTTGGGGGTCTTAATCGAGGCGGTGGTTATCATGCCGACCTCGACCGAGAAAAACAACAACACGCCGCCCACGGCGGCATCGGCGGGAACCGATCTGAACGGCGCGGCGGCGGTCAAGGCGTGCCGGGCCATTCGCGCCCGCATGGCGGTTTTGGCGCACCGGTTGGTGACCGGGAAAACCGTGCCGGAAGCCGACGCGGACGAGGCGATGGTCTTCGCGGGCGGTTGTATCTACCACTATGATCAGCCCCAGCGACAGGTAACGTTTCCCGATGTGGCCCATCAGGCGTACCGGGAACGGATCGACTTGGGCGAGCGCGCTTTTTACGCCACGCCGGGTCTGGATTTTGACCGGGAAACCGGTCAGGGATCGCCCTTCTATTACTACACAAACGGCGGCGCGGTCGCCGAGGTCGCTATCAATCGGTTTACGGGCGAGCTAACCGTGGAGCGCGTGGATATTTTGATGGACATCGGACGCTCGATCAACCCGGCGATTGACCGGGGGCAGATAACCGGCGCGTTCGTGCAAGGGATGGGCTGGGTGACCAGCGAGGAACTGCGCTACCGGCCCGATGGTTCGCTTTTGTCCGCGTCCGCCTCGCACTACAAGATCCCGACGATTTGCGACATTCCCCGAGTTTTCAATATTGCGTTCGCGGAACAATCCACGAACCCCGGCAATGTCGGAAGCAGCAAAGCGGTCGGCGAGCCGCCGCTCCTGCTCGGGGTTTCCGTGTGGACCGCGATTAAAAACGCCCTGTCGCACGCGCAAAACGGGCGGATTCCCCGCCTCGCGCTTCCCGCCACCAATGAACAGATATTGAACTGTTTGGTCGCCGGAGAAAACGACGCCCTTTAGGAAGCCTAACAACAAAGCGAATCTTGCGTCCGTGAGGACGCCCGGCGCGCTGATTATTTGCGGCAAATAATCCCGCGCCTCCAGACGTGGGTTTCAACAGTATGGCGCGCGGAATCCCCGGCCTTTAGGCCGGGTGAGGAAGCGCGATCC
>CAXUMS010000050.1:19378-28707 GCA_964252165.1 uncultured Armatimonadaceae bacterium | reverse complement strand
GCGCCCCGCGCCGCTTAGCGAGCGGGCTTTAGCCCCTCGGAAACAAACCACACGGTGATAAATCGTGCGCCTACTGTTAAACTACGCGAAAAAGTCGCTGGTTAAAGTCGCTGGTTATTGTGTTTGCCAACTAATTCGACGCCGCGCACTCGCTTCCCTGCCGCGCGGCGCGATTTTACTCGCCCTGCTGATCCTTGTATTCTTCGAGCCACGCCATCTGGATGGCTTCCATCTTGCCCTCGTTCGAGGCGGCGGGGTCATCGTCGAAGTCCGGCACGGACAACACCATCTTATGAAGGTCGGTGAAGCGAACCGTGAGCGGGTCGGTTTCCGGGTGCGCTTCGGACAGCGCGATTCCAATATCCTCGGCATCGTCCCAGGTAATTTTGGGCATATATTTTAGTCACTTTCGTTGGTTGCGATTGGGGCCGTCGTCGCCGCACTGGATGGCGAAGCGGCGGACGTTAGTAAGTGTACCAGAGCGGATCGGTCAAACGCGCCCACCAGACGGCCCCGCTCGGTTCCGTCCACAAACAACAAAACCGCGGGAATCGCGCGCACATCGAACCGCTCCGCCGCCGCCAATTCCTCGTCCACGTTCAGCGTGAACACGCGCGCCCGGCCCGCCTCGCTTTTCGCTACCGCGTCCAACTCGGGCGCAAGACGGCGGCACGGTCCGCACCGCGCGGCCCAGAACTCAACCAGAACCGGAACCGGCGCGGCTAAAACGTCCTCGTCGAACGAATCCGAATTGATAGCCTCGGGCTGGCCGGGGTGATGCGGGATAAACCCCAACTCGTCCGTATCGGCGAACGCGGGCGCGCTCACAATGCGCCTCCGGTCTTCGCGGTCCACGGCAGATTATCCAGGAAGTTGACGAGTAGTGCGCCGAGGGCGAGCGGGTCTTCCAGATGGGGCAGATGCCCGACGTGCGGGACCGACACGTACCGCGCGCCCGCGATCTTGCCGGACACCTCGGTTTGTAGCGATTCTTCCGACCGCTGGCTGTCCTTTTCGCCGCCGACCACAAGCGTCGGGACCGTGATACGCGCGGTTTCGTCCCGGAAGTCCTCGCCGCGCATCGGGTCGAGCCAGCCGTTCCACGCGGCCTGCGACACGCGGAGCGCATCATCCGTGAGCGCGTCCAGAACGGGTGAGGGAAGCGGGCGCGCGGTCCAACCCGTGAGCAGAGCGCGAACGCCGTCGCGGTCGCCGTACAACGCGCGGCGCGCATCAGCGTCCACGGGCGGCGGGGCCGCAAGCGTTCCGGGCGTAATCAAGCCCAACCCGATTAATCCAGTGTTGTACCGCGCGGCGACCAGTTGCGCGATCTTGCCGCCCATCGAGTGACCGATCAGGGCGTACGGGGAAAGCGCGAGGTCCCGCGCGACGGCGGCGGCGTCCCGCGCGAACGTGTCGCAGTCGTAGCCGGACGCCGGGGCGTGCGAATCGCCGAACCCGCGCGCATCCGGCGCCCAGAAGCGGTAGTTCGGCGTCCCGAGCAGAACCGCGTCCGCAAGGTCGCGCCACACCCGGCCCCCATTGGGCCAGCCGTGCAGGAGCAGCACATCGCGCTTCAATTCGGCGCCCGCGTTCGACGCCTCGTAGATCGTGATAGGAAGCGGCGTCCCGTCGTCAGCGGCGACGACCCGCGTTGTTTCTTTCATGGGAAAGGTTTACCCCAAATGCGCGCCGGTTATGAGCCGTTAGGCGCTTCTTGTGGCGGCTCGTCCTGGTCGAACCGGTCGAACCATTCGAGCCAGCGGTTGTACTCGGGAAGGAAGCGGGCATCCCAAACCCGACGCATAAGCGGAGTTGCGTGGAAAACATTTTCGTCGTCGGTTTCCCCATCGAGACGCCAGTAGTTTACGGTGTGCAGATGAAGCGGAAAATCACGCATCAAAAGGCGCTCTACACGCTCCGGTAAAGGCTCCGTCTCGCTTGCTGTCTCCGTTCCTTCCGCCAGCCAATCATCGAGCGAGAAAACAATAAGTTCCATCAGCACGAACCGAACTTCGTCATCAGAATTGCCCGCCTCATAAGCGTCGCAGAACTCACCCAAACGAGCGGCGTTCGCTACCTCTAAAGGCCAATCCTGCATCCCATTCTCGTATTCCAAGTCAAGCAGGTCGCAGAGGATTTTACTGGTACGGGGCGTTGGGTAACGCGGCGGGGGCTGTTCTATCATGTTTTTGTTCTTTTCCGTGTTGGCCCTCAGTGCGCGATAGGTTCGCCCTCGGTGGTTTGTGCGCGGTTTTCCTCGCTCCATGCGCGGAAGCCGCCCTGCATCGAGTAAACGTTTTCGTAGCCCATCACACGGAGCGAATCGGCGGCGAGGGCCGACCGATTGCCGCCCCGGCAGTACAGCACTATCTCCTGTTCGGTGTCGGGAACCTCGTCCGCGATATGGTATTCCAAAACGCCGCGCCCGATGCCCCGCGCGCCCGGCAGATGCCCGGCCCGGAACTCATCGTTCTCGCGGACATCAATCAGAACGCCGTTCCAGTCGGGGGCGGCCAGTCGCGCCGCGACCTCGGCGGTCGTGGTTTCGGGAATGCGTTCTTTGGCCTCGCTGCAGATTTGCTCGAAGGTTTTCTTTAATGGCATCTGGTTTGTTTCGCTTTTCCGTAAGTTATTCATTGGTCTTGCCCGGCGCAAAGATCACAAAATCCGCCTCGCGGGCGAGCGAGGCAGGGTCCGCTTTCGCCACATCCGCGACAGGGGCGATTTTGACAACCGCGACACGGGTTCCTATCGGGCGACGCCAACGCAAACGGGCGACAGTCCCTAAACCCGCGTCGCTGTGGAACGCGCCGCACACATGAACGACCACGCGCTTCTGGTCCGCAACGCGCGCGATAGATTCCGCCATCGTGTCGTCGCGGACGCACTGGGCCTCGTAGAACCGCTGGATCGCGTCCGGGGATAACCCGTCCTTGCTGTCGCCCTCCTTATGCCCTTCGCCGATAACGGCGGCGAAGCGGGTCTGGTACTCGTCACCCTGCGGCGCGGTGATATACGCGGCGACAAGAGCGCGGTCAGGCGGCGCAAGCGCGGCGACCGCTTTCGCCAAACCGTCCCGGCTGACATTTCGGACCAGACGCGCGGGCGCGTTCGCGGCGACCACGGGAAGACGGTTTTCTTTGGCGTACTCGACCAGCGGGCGGTAATCCGTCATGTAGTTGGGCCACAACTTGACGCTTTTCGCAAGCGCCGCCTCATCGCTCCGTCCGGCGAGATAGTCATCAAGGACTACTTGCCCGTCGCGCTCGAACATTTCCAGCGACAGCGTGAGCCGCGCGCCGACTTTTTTGTGAACGGCCTCCAGAAGCGCGGCCTCAATCTGGTGCGTCGCCGCGTCGTCGTGCTGTTCGCCCACAAAGATAACATCGTTCTCGGCAAGCCGTCCGGCCAATTCGTTCCACTTGAGCGTTTTGCCGGTCGCCGCCTCGACCACGCGCCACGCTCGGCTCGCGTCGCCATTCTTGCCGCCGTCTTTTTCGTTCTTGTCGCCGTCGCTTTGCGGGCGCGCCAAAACGGGAAGGGGCGTGCGCGCCGCCCAAAGCGCCGCCATGCCCGCGCCGGTCGCCGACCGCAATAGTTGTCGCCGCGTTGGTTTTGTCACGATGTCGCCGCTCCTTATCGTCCGCACAGTAATCGCGGTGCGCGCCGCGCCGCTTCCAGAGCGGTGGTATCAAGAAAGGGCCAAACGTTCCAATCCGTCCGCGCCGCACGGGTCGCGCCCCTGACGCGCACGATACCGAGGGTGAGCGCGCTAACCACGCCGCCCCAGAACGCCCGCGCATCGCGCGTGTCGGGGTAGACAAGCGGTTCGCCCGTTTGCAAAAACAAAATCCAGCGCGCCGCGTCCCGCCGCCCCGCGCGCGTTCGCCGGTAGGCGGCATCGTTCAACCGAAACCGCGCCGGGGTGACGGGGCGCCACAGACGGAAATCCTCAATTGGGTTGCCGCTACTCATCCACAGCGACAAAAACTTATTCACGGCCTCGTCGTCGGTGTCCCAAATATAAAGCTCGTCCAACGCCTCGGAGAAATCTTCTTCGGATATTCGCCCCGTTATCAAGCCCATCAATGCGCGCCGCAGTTCGCGCCGCGCTTCCCGTTCAACTATTTCCATTGGGGTTGCTCCTACCGCAGTTCCGTTGTACGCGGACACAGTGAAAGACCGCCTGCTACATGTGGAAACCGCTGGCAATTAAAAGTTCCCTGCGGCGAAGCAAGTAACCTCCGCCCAGCCGCGCCACGACCTCGTAGGTGTCAGGGATGGCGGGAAGATACTTGTCTTCGGCGAAAACCCAGTAACTCTCGCTTAACCTTTCCAAAGCGTTGTTCACGATTTGCGCCGCCGTTTTATGTTCCTCTTCCCCCCCGACCTCGGAGCCGGAGAACATGACAGGCGTAGAGTAGCGCAAGGCGGTTTGCAGTAAGCCGATGAGGCATTCTTCTATGTAGCCGATGGCGTACGGCAGAAGTTGCGTTAGGTGAATGCCTATCGTGTAATCGGCGATGTTACCTTGCTCATGGACGGACAGGTTGTTCGTCTCTCTGCTGTCGCGGGCGAACTCTTCATCTTGCGGTTTTGCGTAAACAAAGAGTAACTCCGTTTCCCCAAGCGGCTCGGAAAGTATACTGGTTTCGTTCCACGCTTCAAGCGGTGGCGTTTCGTCTTTATTATAATCGAACCGCAACACCTCGGTTGGCTCGTGCAACCAGATCGACACGCTGGCTAATAGTTGTTCGATAAAAAGGCGGCGGTCAGGTAGTTTCTCCTTGTTGTCAAAGAAGAAAATAAAACAAGTCTGTTCAGGCATTGGTCGCCTCGCCGGTGCTTGGGGCGTCGAAGAAGCCGGAGCCGTCGAGGGCGTCCCAGAACGCGGCCCGGACGCCGTTCCCGGCCCCCCACGCGTTCGGTTCGATCACGCCGCAGTACCACAGGTTCCGGTCGGCGGGGCGCGGGTCGGGTTGGGACGGCGCGCCAACCGTCAAGCCATGCCCTTGAAAGCGCGCGTGCATATCGGCGACGATGGCCCCGTGTTCATCGGCGAGGGCGCGCAGGGTTTCATTGAAGCGCGCGATCCAGTCGAGGGCGTCGGGCCATTCGCCGATACCCAAACGCTCGGCCTCGCCGGTGCCGTCTGATGGGTCGTAGATGGTGCCGACGATTATCGGGGCGTCCGGGAGAACATCGCGGCGCAGGGCGGCGAGAAGCGCGTGGCCGTTGTCCCACACCGCCCGGTGCGCGAGCGGGGCGAGCGATTCATCGCCGAACGTTTGCATAAGGTCGTTGCCGCCGAAAGTCACCGTCACCACGGCGGGGCGGATTTTCATCTCGCGCAAACGCGGGATTTGCGCGTAGCGGACCGTCGCCGAGGTCGCGCCGTCCTGCGCGAGCGGGATCATCCGCGCGCCCGGCAGACGCGAAACCAAGTCGCGTTCGGCCCACTCGGGGAAATCCTCGGCGCGGTTCTGGAACAGGAGGCTCGCGCCGCCGCGTCCCGGCCCGCCCGCGTAGGCGTCAATACTGATCGAGTCGCCGAGGGAGACGTAGTAGGCGCGGTTGTTCCCGCGCGGCGTGTTTTGGATTAGGGGGAGTTGCATAGGTTTGGAGGTTGGGCGTGTTGGGCGTTAAGGCGACGCGTGTTGGGGATCACGCAAGGTTTGTTATCGAGGGGCTGAAGCCCGCTCGCTCCCGGGCTAAGAAGCCCTGATCCCGCTGAAGCGGGAAGGAACAGACGGCTCGTGTTGTTGGATTGGGCTTGCAGTTGGCGTTGTTCGCGGCGGCTTGAACCGCCAAACGGCTTGCTTGCTCGGCTTCCCGCTTCAGCGGGATTGAGGCGCCGCGCCGCTTAGCGAGAGGGCTTCAGCCCCTCGGGCTTCAGCCCCTCGATAACAAACCTTGCGTGATTCCCAACTCACGTGAGGTCGCGGTAAACAAGGTAAAGCAAGATAAAGAACGCGAGGCAAAAAACGCGGGTTTTAATCGCGTTCCTTACCTCGCGTTCTTTGCGCGCCATTTCGCCGAAAGCGATTTCACGAACAAGGCGGCGAGCGCATCGAAAACGAGGCCGCCGACAAGTTCCGCAATAAATCCGAGCATGGCGTTCGCTCCTTGTGGTTTTCTTCTTTGCGCTCTTTGCGACTTCTTCGCGTCTTTGCGGTTTTATCCGGTTCTCCCCTACGCCGCCGCAGACGCCGCTTCGACCCGCGCGCTGTTTTCCACGGCGGCTTCGCTGACCACGATCCGGGCGCCGTCAATGTGCGTTACGAGAACCGATGCGCCGGGTTCGAGGAAGTCGCCTTCGGTGATCACGTCCACGCGGACGCCGTCTATGTCGGCGACCCCGGAGGGGCGCAGGGCGGTTAGCGCCTCGCCGGTGCGCCCCAAAAAGCGGAGCGGGTCCAGCGCGGGCGCGCCGCCGAGCGGGTTTTGAACGCGCTGCATCTCCTCGGCGACCTTTTTCCACGCGGACGACTTGGGCAGATAGGCGAAGAACGCGACCAGGCTGACCACGGTTAAAACCGCGGCGACCGGCAGGGCGAAGGCGGTGTTGTGCGCCCCGCCGAGCGACCAGAACATCCCTAAGAAAAGCAAAAACAAACCAGCGAACGCGGGCAAGCCGCGCCCCGGATACACGTGGATTTCGAGCAGGAGGCCGGTCAAGCCGCCCAACAGCAAAACCACGCCCAGAACGCCGCCCGTTCCTTTGGAATAGTGCGACGCGAACACCAGGCCGAGCGCGACCACGCCCCCGGTTCCGGTCAAGCCCCAGTCCAGCGGCGTTAGCAGGTCGTGGAACAGCAGGAGGCACCCGGCGACCAGAAGCGCGATGGTCGCCCCCGGTTGGGCGACCCAAGACGCGATGGCGTTCCACGTTCCCGGTTGGGCGGCGGGTACCAGAGCAAACGGGCCGTGGTTCGCCACGCCGCTCGCCAGGCCCTGCGCGAGCGCGACCTGCGCGGCTCCCGCAAGAACGAGGAACAGGCCAAGCGCGCGGCGCAATACGGCGACGATATTGCCCGACGGTGCGGCGTACGCGCGCGGGCGTGTTGCGTTCGGCTGTCGCGGCGGGGATGCGGCGGTGGGAAAGCGGAGCGGATGGCGGTATCGCGCGGAAAGAGCGGTCACAAACGCATACCCCCGTCGGATAGTTCGCCCAGCCGGTATGGGTCCATCAGCAGGTATTTTTGCAAACGGAGCGATGTGTTCATCGCGACCGCCTGCGTGAACAAGATCGCGCCCAAAGCGACGGTGGAAAGAAAGCGCCCGGTCCGCAACCGGACCCGTTCCCCCAGCGCCATGCGCTCCTCGGCCTGCACGGCGGCGATCTTCGGGGCCAGTTCCCCCCAAATGTCCAGAACCGGCTCCCGGCGCGGAACGCGCTCATGCAGAACGGTGAGCATAAAGGCGAGCGATTCGGCCTCGCGGGACAATTCGGGGTTGTCGCACAGACGGGCCGCGATTAGGGCGTGACGCTCGGGCGTCAGGTTTCCCTCGACATAATCGGACAGCAATTCGCGAATATGCCGATCTTCCATCACATGCGCTTGTGCGCGCGGCGTCCTTGCCGTTTCGCGTCCCGCGTTCTCCTGCGTGTTTTTCATCTGGTTCATTCCCCGGTTCATTGTCCCGCCTCCCCCTCAATCAGTTCCAAATACGGCGTGAATCGTTTTTTGAACACCTGCCGCGCCCGGTGGATTTTCGATTTCACGTTCACAATAGACAACTCCGTCACCTGTGAAATTTCATCGTAATTCAATTGTTCAAAATCGCGCAAAATCAAAAGCAAGCGCGCCTCGTGCGGCAAGGTCGCAAGAACGGCGTCCACGGCCCGTTGCAGCTCGCGCGTTTCGGACGCACGGGCGACATTCATTTCCGCATCCACGATTTCCGTGGCCGGGTTGTCTTCTTCCCGGCCTTCCATAGATTCTTCGTCTATGACGGCTTTGTGCCGCAGGTAGTTCAGGCACGTGTGCCGCGCAATCGTGTACAGCCAGGTCGAAAATTTCGCCTCGCCCCGGAACGTTTTCAGCGCTTTCAAGGCTTTCAAGAAAACGTCCTGCGTGATGTCGTAGGCGTCCTCGCCGCGCACCATACGCGTCACCAGGTTGAAGATCGGCGTTTGGTACTTGCGAAACAACTGCTCGAACGCCGCGCTGTCGCCCGCTAAATGCCGCCGCACCAAAAGCGCGTCCGGGTCCGCGGCGGCGTCACGTCCGGCAAGAACAATGCCCCGGGACGGCGCAAGCGGCGCAAGAACCGCCGCTCCGCCGCTTTGTTGCTGCGTCGCCGCCGCCGCCCCGCCGCCGTTGTTATCGCGCTTACCGAACGCCATTTTGTTCCATAAGTTATTTCCCGCCGCGCGACGCGGTTCTTGCTCGCCGCCTGCGGCGGGAAAAAGATGATCGCGCCGTGACGGCATGACCGCCGTCGCCCCGCCTGTCCGGCTCGCCTCCGTTGCGTTCATATACCGCGTTTATCCTCAAGTAAAAACCGAACTAAATGGGCGGCGCTCCCTTTCGGGAGGGTGTTGGGTGTTGGGTGTTGGGTGTTGGGTGTTAGGTGTTAGGTGTTAGGTGTTCTGAGAATACCGCCTGGTTAAGCGTCGCCGAAACAAACGGGTTGCGCCAACCGCACGATATTCTCAGAACACCCAACACCCAACACCCAACACCCAACACCCAACACCTTTGCCCGCTAACCGCCCCCGCCGCCTCCGGGGACGCCGGGCTTACCGCCGCCCTGCAAGGCGGTTCCGTCGAACTTGCCGCCCGTGATGTCCTTCCAAAACTGCTGGCGCTGTCCGTCCGGGAGCGACTGGATTTTCGCCATGAACTTTTGTCCCATCTGCGCTTGCTGGGCGAACATCGCCTGCCGGGTCGCCGGGTCCATGTTCAGCAAGCCATCGAGCTGCTTGTCGGCCACGGCGGCCCGTTGATCCGGGGTCATCGCCATCCACGTTTTCAGCGATTCGGTTTGCGCGGTCATCATTTTTTGCACCGGGTCATTGCCCGCGTTCAGGTTGGCGACAAGGTACACCGGCTTCAAATTCAGCGCGGCGATCACGGGCGCGGCCTCGTTTATCGTCATCACGCGGCCCATGACATTGACCGACCCGTCCGTCATTTCGATCTTCGCGCCCATCACCGGCCCGACCAAACCGTCATTGACGCTGGCGAGTTTCACGATCACGTCGGCGGATGGCGGCGCGGCGTTCGGCGCAAGCGCGGGCAGTAAAATCTTGCGAACCACGGTTCCTTTGGGAAGAAGCGCGGCGAATTGCTTTAACACATCGGGCAGGCTCCCGCCCA
>CAXUMS010000050.1:0-19368 GCA_964252165.1 uncultured Armatimonadaceae bacterium | reverse complement strand
GCGTAGAGAACGCGGGAATCGCCGTGTTGGCGACCGAGCCATCCACCACGACAAGCGTCCCGGACGCTTTGCTCAAGCGCGCGACGACATCGTTGGCCGATAAATTCGCCATTTTCAGCGTGGGAACCACGGCGGGCGTCGCCACGGTTAGCGTTGTCGCAGGAGCCGTGGTTGTCGCCGGGGCGTTCTGCGCCCGCGCCACTGACATCGTTCCGGTCAAGCCGGTCGCGGATGCGATCATCGCCGTGGTTAAAAGGGCGGTCCGGGGGAATTTCCGGCTCGTTTTTCGTAATTGCATGGTTGTCGGCGTCGCTTTCTTAATCTGGCCCACATCGCGTCGGGGGCGGAATAAACGATCCGCTCCGTTTTTGCGACGCGTGTGCGGTGTCGAAAAATCGTCGTATACATATTGCGACACGCCGCGCGTATAGTTGGTTGCGCGGGTTGTAGATTATTGTATGAAAAGTTTGGCGTTGGGTTTGTTGGCGGGGAATACCGTTTGCGCCATTCCTTCGGACTCTCACCCCCTAACCCCCTTCCTCGCCTTGCGAGAGGCGCCTCTCGCAAGCGAACGAGGGGGAACCAGAAAAGAACCGTCAGATTTTCAGTCAAGTTACATGTTGTGCAAGTCCGGTTCCCCGTCTTTCGCTTGCGAGAGGCGCCTCTCGCAAGGCGAGGAAGGGGGTTAGGGGGTGAGAGTCCGAAGGAGCGGCGGTCAGGGGATAGGGGGTGAGAGTGAAAATGTAGGAGGGCTGGCCGAAATGTACTCAACAAACCCGCTTTCGCGCTATCAGGCGCTTTTAACAGGGCGTCGCGGGGGCGTTCCTTCCCATAATGAGAACTAAGAGTGCGGCGGCTCGCGTCCCGGTTGCGTCCCCGGCAGGACCAACCGGAAACAGGCGCGGGCCGCTTTGCCGTTCTTATTTAAATTATGTTCTCCCCGCCCGCTGTTTTAGAGTTCGTCCCGCCAACGCCTTTCGCCGATGACGCCGAGGAGACGCTCGCCCGCGACGCGTCCCGCGACC
Organism: uncultured Armatimonadaceae bacterium; assembly: GCA_964252165.1. GTDB lineage: Bacteria > Armatimonadota > Armatimonadia > Armatimonadales > Armatimonadaceae > CAXUMS01. The sequence continues at coordinate 18,343 of CAXUMS010000050.1, read as the reverse complement.
TGTCGGAGCCGACGGCGACCTACCATGCGGCGTCCCTGGTCGCGGACAACATCCCCCATTTCGCCGTCGCGCCCGCCGACGGTTCCCCGCCGCTCGTCGCTCTGCGGGACGCAAATACGAACGCGCCGGAGGCGGGCGCAGGCGCGCCGACGAGCGCGAAAACAACGGGCGGCGCCGCGGCGGCGGGGCGGGAGCGCGGGCGCGGCGATCTGCGGCGCGCGGGCGACGACGGACCGGACGAATGGGCGTACCGGTTTCCGCTCGGGCGCGCGGCTGTCGAAATTGTGCCGGACCTTCCCGGCACGTTCTGCGTTCGGCTCGCGTGGAACCGGGGCAAGGCGCTGATTCCGCTTATCGAAACCACCGCGCTTCGGCCTATCGCGCAGGTGACCGTCAACGGACAGCGTTTTCCCGTGTTCCCGTCCCAGCACGGGCGCAAAAAGCGCGACCGTATCGTGATCGCGGGCAAGCGCAAGGTCGCGAAATCCGCGCGTTGCTCGGTGCGCTATATCGCGTTTGTGGAAGGGCGCGAAGACCGGCTTTTGTGGACCTGGCGTATCGGCGCGACGCAGGGGGTCACGCTTCTCGCAACCGAAAACCGGGGCGACGACGCTACGAGCAAACCCGCCGACGAGGTGACGCTGTACCTGCCGTTCTCACCGGGACGCGCGCGCGTTCTCACCCTGCCCGGCGCGGACGAAAACGGACCGAGCGACGGCGGCGGCGCGCTGTGCTTGTGGATGAACGATGTCGCTGTCACCATCGCGCCGGGCCGGTGCGAGGGCGGGGCGGAAGCGTTTCCCGTAATCACGCAAAACGCCAAAGGCGTTCAGGTGACCCTTCAAAACGCCCGGTTCGCCGGAACCGGCGTCACCGTACGCTTGGAAACGTGGCTCCATGCCGCGCGCACGGAATCCGAGGCGCGCTTCGCCCTCCTGCGCCATATCGCCGACGCCGCCGACCGCGCCCAGCAAAACAGCGCGCCTGCGGATGGCGCTCCGTTGTTCGCCGACGACGAACCCGAAGCCGCCGCGCCTGCAAAAAACACGTCCGAAGCGCAAAACGGGGACGAGCCGGTGGAAGAAGGCGAAGTCACTGAAACCGCCGAGGTCGCCCCGTCGCCCTTAGTGCGCGAGATCGCGCTTCCCGTCGCCAAAGTCAGCGCGCCTACGCTCACGCCGGGTTTCCTGAACGCGCTCGCCGCCCGCCATGAAGCGGTTTTGATGCGCGACGATTACGTGGAAAAGCGCGGCGCGGACCGGGTGGTATACCGGGTTCAGCCGGGCGAGACGGGCCGCGCGGTGTGCGGGGACGGGGCCGACGCCGCGCTTGCCGCAGGCGCGCTTTTGGGACGCTTTTACCTATCCGGCGACGACGCCGTGCGGCGGCGCGCCCGCCTTGCCGCGCGCGGCGTGTGCGATTTCCAAATCAACACGGAAGACAGCCCGCACTGGGGCGCGATCTGGGACGCGCAAAAACGCGACAAGAAAACGTTCGAGGACTTTCAGGGCGGAACCACGATCTCGGTCGCGGCGGCGGCCCGCGCCGCCAAAGGGCTTCATGTCCTCCATGATCACTTCGGTACGGAAATCCTGTCGCGAACCGCGCTTGGCGCGGCGCAGTGGCTCATGCTCAAGATGGACCGGAGCGGCCTGATCCCATCCGAGCGTTTCGAGGCGAGCGGCCCGCCGGTCCTAAACGGCTCACCGTGGGTGACGGCGGAAGCGCTGATCCCGCTCGCCGAAACGTTCCGGCGCACCAAAACCGAGGTGTTCCTGAAAACCGCCCAGCGCGTTATCGCCACATTGGGCGAGCAGGCCGGGCAGGAGCGACTACCGTTCGAGCGCGCGTCGTGCGAGCATATCGCGGCCGCTATCGAGGGGATTTTACTGGTGTCGCGCGAGTACGAGAACGCCGACCTGATCAATCTCGCCCGCAAAATCGCGCTTGCCCTGCGCGCCCGCCGCAAGCCGGGCGGCGGTTTTTCCAATCCGCCCACCGCCGCCCAAACCTCGCCGCTCGCGCCCACGCTCGCGGGCGCGCGGGCCGCGCTCGCCCTGATGCGCGTGGACAATGACCCGCTGTGGCCGCTTCTCGCCCTGCGCGCCCTGCGCGCCGCCTCCGCCGTGGAAGCGAACCGCGAGAACGCCCCCCTTACCCTCGCCGACCACGGCGGGCTGTGCGCCCTGCCCACGCACCTCCTGCTTTGCCTCGCCCAGCGCGCCGCGAATTGCGTCGCCGACCGCGATCACTTAACCGTCACCCGCGCGTGGCAAACGTTCAAGCCGGACCCGGCGACCCGCGAGTATATCCGTGTCACCGAGGAAGACGACGAAACCCCCGCCGACTACCTCGCCCTGGTTTGCCCGGTTACCCTCCAGGTCCTGATAATGGTGATCGCGCCATCGCAGACCGCGCGCGTCCGCATCCACAAAAACAACCGCCGCCCGTTCGTGAAAAACCTGCTGAACGGCGAGTTCGACCAGCAAGCGAACCTGGTCCCGCTCGGCGACGGCGGCGAGGCCGCCATCGGCGTTTTCCTCGCGGACACGTAAGGGGATGGAAGAAAAGGATGAGGGATGAAGGATGAAGGATGAAATGGGGAGGGGGAGGTTTACCCTTTCGTGTCGGGTTTCACGGGAGCCGGGTTAGTTCAAACGTCATGCGGTACTGATCGGGCTTGATGGTTGTGTTGGATTGGCGGTTCGGCGACACGCCGGTTAGCGTGATTTGATAGCCGGGGCGACCGCCGGAAGCCGGGGCTTGCGCGGGCGTGGTTCCTTGCGTTACCCGAACGGTTTGCGCCGCCGCCGCGCCGCCGCCGGACAGCGTCACGTCAACACGGAAGATCCCGGCGGTCACGCAGTTGACATCCACCGGGCAACGAGAATCCTCGACCACCTCATTTACCGCAAGCCGCACGTTGTCCGCGCCCGTAACCGTGTCAACCGTCGCGGAGCCGCCGACACGAAGCGTTACCGGGTCGCCCAACTTCACGGTCGGCGATTCGTCGTCATCGGAGCCGCCGCTCCCCCCGCAACCCGCAAGCAACAACGCCGCGCCCGTGACGGCGCAACCTATCACCATCTTTGTGACAAAAAACCGCCTCGTAACTTCCATATAATCGCTTTCCCTTCGTGGTCGAACCGCCCTGACGTTCTTTGTATCCGCCGCAACCTTGTTACGAGCAAACGGCGTGGGCGACAATGCCGTGACGCCGATTTCTTTCCCGCCGCCAAAGGGGAACGCGTTTCTTTCCGCTTTTCCGTTTCCGTCTTATCCTCGCGGCCATTGCCACGTCGCGAGGTCGTCGCTCCACGCAACGCCGATGCTTGCGTGCGTGTCGAAATAAGTGTCCTCGTCCTGCGGGCCGCTCCCGTGGAAGAACATCACGTACTTGCCGATGCGGGAATCGGGGCGCAGGTCAAGGACAAAACCTGCGGTCAGGCGCCCCTGCGCCCACGGCCAATGGGCCTGTCCGAGCGTGGTGTAGCCGAACGCTTGCCAGTTCGCGAGGTCGTCGGAGCGCAGGATGCCCACGCCGTTGGGGGGCGAATGAAAAAGAAGATACCCTCCCCTATCCGTGTCCGGCAGAACGCACACATTCTCGCCCGCGTCCGCCCGTCCCTCGTAGCGCCAGTGAAGGAGATCGGGCGACCAAGAAACGCTGACGCCGTTTTGCTTGTAAAAGCAGCGCCAACCGTTCTCGACCGCGAGCGAAAACGGGTCAATCATGCGGCCCATCGCCTCGCCTCAACGGGCGTGTCCGGCCCTTCGGCACGAAGCAGTTCCGGCTCGTCCCAGCGTTGCAAATCGCGGCTCCGCATCGTCCACAGGCGCGACGTGTTATCGCCGTACTTCGCGCCGCCGGGGCGCGGGTACGTTTGCAAACACAAAATCTACTCATCGCCCGCCCGAACCACATTGCCGGGACTGGAAAAGGGGCGCGTTTGGTCGCGCGGCGTCAGCGGGCGCGGCGGCGTCCATGTGGCGAGGTTCGCGCTTTGCGAGTGGGCGGTCACCATGTAAACCTTGCCGTCCGGGTCGGTTTCGACGAGCGTGAAAAACAGGGGGAAAACGCCGTCGTGGTACAGCGCGGCGGGGTCGCGGAACGCGGTCACGTTATCGCCGCGAAACAAAACGGGCGAGCGCAGGGTGTTAAGAAGTTGGCTCATAAACGCTACAATAAAACGCGAACGGCGCGGCGGGAGTTTGGCGAGGCGTGCGCGCTATTGTAACGCCAAACGGCGCGTTGCTGTCAAGGCGGGCGCGGCGGATGCGAAAGCGCGGCGGCGACGCCGCTTGCAAGCGAAATCAGGGAACAAGGCGGAAACGAATTATGATGGCGATACGCGTGGGCGAGTTTGGCGGGCCGGAGGTTTTGCGGTTGGAGGAGGTTCCCGACCTGGCGCTGGGCTACGGGCAGGTTCTCATCACGATTCACGCGGTCGGGGTAAATCCGGTGGAAACGTATATCCGGGCCGGAACATACGCCAAACTGCCGCCGCTTCCGTACACGCCGGGCGCGGACGCGGCGGGCGTTATCGAGGCGGTCGGGGACGGCGTGACGACGCGCGCGGTCGGGGAGCGGGTGTACGCGAGCGCGACCGTGACCGGCGCATACGCCGAAAAGTGCGTCGCCGACGCCGCCGATGTGTTTCCCCTCCCGGATGCGGTATCGTTTCCCGAGGCGGCGGGAATCAACACCCCGTACGCGACCGCGTGGCGCGCTCTCCTCCAGCGAGCGCGGGCGCGCGGCGGCGAAACCGTGTTGGTCCACGGCGCGAGCGGCGGGGTCGGGATCGCGTCGGTGCAGATCGCGCGCGCGAACGGCTTAACCGTTTTCGGCACGGCGGGAACCCACGCGGGACGGAAGCTTGCAACCGAGCAGGGCGCGCACAACGTCTTCGACCACACCGACGCCGGGTACCGGGACGCGATTAAAGCCGCAACGCCGGGCGGGCGCGGCGCGGACGTTATTGTCGAAATGCTCGCCAATGTCAACCTCGCCGCCGATTTGCCGCTACTCGCGCCGGGCGGGCGCGTCGTGGTGGTGGGGAGCCGGGGAAGTGTCGAGATCAACCCGCGCGACCTGATGAGCCGCGACGCCGCCATTCTGGGGATGAGCCTGCCCAATGCAAGCCCTGGCGACAAAAAAGAAATCCACGCCGCCCTTTACGCGGGCCTTGAAAGCGGAACCCTGCGGCCTATCATCAACCGGGAACTGCCGCTCGCCGACGCCGCCCGCGCGCACGAATTGGTGATGCGGGCGGGCGCGCACGGCAAGATCGTGCTGACGCCGTAAGGAACGTGATTTCAGGTTGATTGCGTCGTAGTTACCGAGGGGCTGAAGCCCCTCGGTAACTACCTCTTGGCCGGATCGTATTCTTAGTCTTTGATTCCTGGCTCGCCCTGCGGAAATGACTTACCGCAGGACGGGCAAAACGAGGAAGGCGCTCGGCGTCGCCTACTTCATCGCGGCTTCGAGTTCGTCCTCGCTCATGTCGAAGTTCGCGTAGACGTTTTGCACATCGTCGTGGTCTTCGAGCGTGTCCACGAGGCGCAGGGTTTGAACCGCGTCCTTGCCGGTCAGGTCCACCGAAGTGGACGGAACCATCGTGGTTTCGGCGGCGGAATAGGCGATTTTCGCGGCGTCGAGCGCGTCGCGGACAGCCCCAAAGTCTTCAAAGGCGGTGGTAATCTCAAACCCGCCCTCGTCGGTCGCCCGCACATCTTCCGCCCCAGCGTCGAGCGCGACCTCCATCAAAGCGTCCTCGGTGGTCACGCTCGGCTCGATGATAATGATGCCCTGCGGGATGAACAGATAGCCGACACTGCCGGATTCGCCCAAACGCCCGCCGTTCTTGTTGAAGATCGAGCGCACATCGGCGACCGTGCGCTGCTTGTTATCGGTCAGGCACTGCACCATCACCGCGACCCCGCCCGGCCCGTAGCCCTCGTACGTCAGTTCCTCGTAGTTCGAGCCTTCGATCTCGCCGGTTCCCCGCTGGACCGCGCGCTTGATCGTGTCGGCGGGCATGGAGTTTTGACGCGCACTGTTGATCGCCATGCGAAGGCGCAGGTTCGCATCGGGGTTTCCGCCGCCCGCCTTCGCCGCGACGATAATTTCTTTGCCGATTTTGGTAAAGAGTTTGCCCCGCTCGGCGTCCTGCTTGCCCTTGCGGAGGCGGATGTTATGCCATTTACTGTGGCCCGACATAAGAGTGTAAACCTTTCGATAAACGCGCGGACGGGGCCGGAGCGTCGTCGCCCCGACCCCGTTTTTGCGCCCCAAATAGGGGGAAGTCGCTGCAAAAATTGTACGTCGCGGCGGGTAGCCTGTCAAGCGCGGGTAAGGAACCGCAAGCCGCAAGCGCGTTATTCCTGCCCCGTAATACTTTGCGCCTCGTCCTGCGTGATCGGCGCGCGGGCGGAATGACGGATATGAATCACGAGAACCGTGGGCGCGTCAAGTGCGTTCCGGTCGAGGCGAAAGAAAATGTTATATGCAGCGGCGGAGCGGGTTCGGCGATATGTCATTCTGCGGGTCGGCCCGCCGAACGCGACGCTTTCGTCCTCGGCGACCGGGAAGCGCGTGGGGTTAAAGGCAAGACGCGCGAGTTCCGCCCGCAACCCGGCGTCCCACTCGTTCGCCACCGTTTCGCCCGCGAAGTAGGCGAAATGCTCCCATCCGGCTTGAATCTCCGCCGATGCGAAACGCGAAACGCGCACAACCCAACTCGTGGCATCGTCATCTTCGTCTCGGCTCTCCGTCATGCCGCCCGCTTTTCCCGCTTGGCAACATCCGCATCAACCACGCCGTTTTGCCGGGCGGCGCGCCATTCCGCCCGGCGTTGTTCGTTTTCCGCAACCATTTCGTCCAGCGTCAGGGTACGTCCCATTTCCGCATCGGCGATACCGCGCGCCAAACCATACGCGACATCCGGGTCAATGCCCGCCGCCGCCGCGCCCGCGACGGCGGCGGCGACATACTCGTTTTCCGAGGCGAACTCGTGGAACGGACGAAGCGGAATAATCGGGGCTTTCGGTTGCGGCGCGGCGTCGCCGTTTACCGCAAGTAGGGCCGCGACCGCGCGGGCTTCGGCTTCGGCGCGCTCGTGCGGGGAAAGGCCGTCAAGACGCGCGGCGAGTTCGTCGGGAATATCAAGGGAAAGCGTTGCCATTATTTACAGGGTTCCTTGTCGCTTTTATTTTACCGCCGTTCGGCGTTCCGTCATGTTGGCGTAACAGTTCGTTCCAGTAGGTGATTAACCCCCGCGATGTGTCCGAATAAGCCCGGCGCGCGTTACAATATAAGCGCGATGATAAATGTGGATGTGTGTCACGGCGCGGACCGGAAGATCGAGCGGGGCGTGGACGGCGCGCGGTTGACCGAATTGCGCGAGGAAAAGGACGCGACGCTGTGGCTGGATGTGCGGACGCCGGACGAGGCGGACTGGGCGACGCTCGCGGAAACGTTCGCGTTTCATCCGCTGGCTATCGAGGACGCGCAAAAGCAGGGGCAACGGCCCAAACTCGATGTGTACGACGGCTACCTGTTTCTGACCATCCGCGTCTGGATCGGAACCAAAGGGGCGACCGATGATTTGGACGATGCCACGCAGGAAGTGGATATTTTTCTCGGCCCGAACTACCTGATCACGATCCACAATGAAACGTGCGGTGTGATTGACGAGGTGCGGCGGCGGTGGGAAAAACGCCCGGACGCCGTGGGCGCGTCGCCGTCCGCGCTGTTGCACACGCTCCTTGATACCGTGGTGGACGCATACTTCCCCGCGATGGATCAAGCCGACGAGGAGATTGACCGGATCGAAACCGCTGTGTACGGATCGCGCGACGCGTCCGATTTAGGCCCGGCCCTGCAACTCAAAAAACGGCTGATGCTACTCCGGCAAACCGTGTCGCCGCTCCGGGACGTGCTGAATGAACTATTGCGCGGCGGCGAGGGCTTGATCGACGCCCAAACGCGCGTGTATTTTCAGGACGTGTACGATCACGCTTTGCGCCTGGTCGAGCAGTTGGACTTGCACCGGGATATTCTGGGCGGCGTGATGGAGGCTGTGATGGCGCAAACCTCGAACCGACTAAACGAGGTAATGAAGCGCATGACCGCGATCTCGACCGTGTTGATGAGCGCGGGCCTGATCACCGGCGTCTACGGCATGAACTTCAAATATATGCCCGAAACAAACTGGCATTATGGCTACTTCGGCGCGCTCGCGGCGATGGTGGGCGTCGCTACTGGCTTGTTCCTGTACTTCCGCAAAGTTCGCTGGTTCTGAAAATCAGCGGCAAATGAGCGTTAGGGGAACGCGAAGAACGAAAACCGCATTGAAAACGACAACGATGAACACACCTACCCCGCCCGCCGAATACGTCCGCCACTACCTTCTTCACGGTCTCGACGCCGCCCCGCTCACCCTTGCCGCCCTCCTTCGCGGCGTCACCGAAACGGAACTTGACGCCCGCCCCGACCCGGACCGCTTCACGCTCCGCGAGGCGGTCGCCCATCTCGCGGATTGGGAAAACGTGTGGAAGGAGCGTATGGAGGCTATCATGCGTGAGGCGGAGCCGTTTTTACCGTCGTTCGATGAAGGGCAGTGGGCGGCTGACCATAACTACGCCCGCTCCGACGCGCACGAGCAACTTCAAAAGTTTGGAAAGGGGCGGGCGCGTTTGGTCGCGTTTTTGCGGCCCCTGCCCGGAGAGGCGTTGATGAGAAAAGGCGTACGCGACGAGGTCGGGGCGGTGTCGCTTTTCGAGATGGCGGCGATGATTTCAGGGCATGACGGCTACCACGCGCGGCAAATTGTCGAGTATCGCAACTTGACGCTCCACCGGAACGGCGGGGCGTTGTGAACGCCGTTGTGACCGGCGCGACCGGCTTTATCGGCGCGCCGCTGTGCAGGCGTTTGATCGCGGACGGTCACACGGTAACGTCGCTTACCCGCGACGCCGTTCGCGCGCAAACCGCTCTGGGCGCAGGCGTCCGATACCTCGCGTGGGACGACACAACGGCATGGCGGCCCGTGGTTCGTGATGCCGATGTTGTCTTTCACCTCGCGGGCGAGCCGGTTGCGGGCGCGCGTTGGACGACCGCGTACAAGGAGAAGATACTCCAGTCGCGGATCGAAACCACGCGGGCGATAGCGGACGCCCATCCGCGCGGCGTTCTCGTCTCCGCATCGGCGGTCGGTTTCTACGGCGACCGGGGAACGAGCGTCGTCACCGAAGCCGACCCGTCCGGCGACGATTTCCTCGCCCGCGTGTGCGTCCAGTGGGAGGCCGAGGCGGAAAAGGCGGAGCGGACGGCGTCGCGGGTCGCGCGCGTTCGTATCGGTATCGTCTTAGGTAACGGGGGCGGGCCGCTCGCCTCGATGTTGCCGCCGTTCCGCTTAGGTCTGGGCGGCCCGATAGGAAATGGCAAGCAGTTCGTTCCGTGGGTTCATTTGGCGGACGTTATCGGCTTGCTTCTCCTCGCCGCAACCAACGAAAACGCGCGCGGCGCGATCAACGCCTCCGCGCCCGACCCGGTCACGTCCGCCGATCTCGCCGCCGCTATCGGGCGCGCCCTGGGCAAGCCCGCCGTGGTTCCGGTCCCCGCGCTCGCGCTTCGCGCCGTGGTCGGCGAGATGGCGTACGCGCTCTTGTACAGCCAGCGCGTTTCCCCCCAAACCGCGCAATCCCTCGGCTACGCGTTCCGCTTCGCAAACGTGGACGCCGCCCTGCGCGACTTGCTGGGCGCGTAAAATTTCAGAGTAATAGGTAGACCGGGAGACCGCGATGGCAGGCATAAATAACATAGCAAGTTTACGTATTTTCAGCGAAACATTAAGTCGCGAGCAAATTGCCGAAGCGTTGCAAACGGTGCCAACACTCGGACACAACAAGGGGGATTTGGTCAGTCGTCATAGCCCCGTCGCACGGTATTGGACGCACTCATTTTGGAGATTGGAGGCGTTAGACGATGAACCGAACCGACTTGACTCATGCATCGAAACGCTTGTCGCGTTTTGTGAAGAAAAGTCGGAAGCGTTAAACCGCCTACGAAACGATTGCGGAATAGATATCTTCTGTGGTTTTTTCTCCGACAACGGGCAAAGCGGCTTTACCCTCGACGCGGACTTGATCGCGCGCCTCGCTCGTCTTGGCCTGGGCGTCACTTTCGATATGTACCTTCCGGCGACCGATACAGAGACGGAGTGAGGCCGGGGCAACACGGCGGCGCGTCGGAATCAACAACGAGGGCGGGGTTTTGGCGGCGGTTAGGCGAAAGTCGGAGCCGGGGCGTTGTTCTCGTTTGTCGGCGTTCGCCATTACGGGCGTTCGTCGGTATCGCTCGCCGCTGTTGGGGTGGTTAAAAAATAATGCGCTATCCGCTCAATGTCGGCACGCAGGGCGCGATCCGAAACAAGCCCTTCAAACGGCGGCATCCACGGTGGCGGTTGCGCCGCACTCCAGGCGGAGTCGCTGGCGACTCTTTGGTTTTTTCGTAAAAAATAAAACTGAAAAGCCGCCATCGCTCCGATGGCAAGCACCGCCGACAGCCGTTCCGCTTGCTCAAACGCCATGCGCGCCGCAAGGGTTGCCATGCTTACCACGTCTTGGTTGTTGCCGTTGGTGGGCATACTAAGCGTTGCGTGATGCTGGGCGTGGGCGCGCATCTCGGCGACAAGGGCGGTTGCCGTAATCTGCGCCCCGGCAAGACCGCTTGTCACCCCCGGCTCCCACGCCAAAAGCAGGGGAGCAAAATCGTTGTGGCGCGACGGCGTAACCAAAAGGTCCAATTGACGCTCGACAAGCACGGCGGTTTGCGTCAAAGCCGCATTTAAGGCATCCGACGCAAACCCGACCTGTTGCCCGTGAAAGTTGCCGCCATGAAGCACGGCATCGGGCGCGTTTTCGTTTTCAACGCAAAACAAAGGATTGTCCGACGCGCCGTTTATTTCGGTTTGGACGATGCGCCGGGCAAACCCCAAATTTTCGCGGCACGCTCCCAGCACTTGGGGAGCGCACCGAAGGCTGTATATTTCCTGCAAGGCCCGCGCCTCGTTTTCCCAGGCCCCGAACCGGCCCGCTTCGCGGGCGATGTTGCGGGCGGATTGTTTTTGACCGTTGTGGCCCCGCGCATGGTGAAGCCGGGGATCAAGGGCCGAAGCCCGCGCCCCTAAAAGGCGCACCATCCAGCCTGTCAAGGTTTCCGCCGTGGCGATCAAACGCTCAGCCCGTGCGACCGCAAGCGCGGCGTAGGCGGTTAAAAACGAAGTTCCGTTGGTTAAAGCCAGCGCGTCGCGGCCTTCCAAAAGCGCGGGCGAAAGGTGGGCGGCTTGGAGAACCGTATCGCCCGCCCATATTTTATTTTGGAACCATGCCCGTGCATCGGGCTGTCCGGCAAAAACGCGGGCGATGTGGGCGAGGGGAACCAAATCTCCACTCGCCCCTACGCTACCGATTGGCGGAACGCAGGCCGTAATGCCCGCTTCGACCACGTGCAGATAAGCCCGCACCATATCGGGACAAACTCCACTCCACCCTTGCGCCAAATTTTGCGCCCGAATCAGCGCCGCTGCCCGAACCGGTTCGTGCGGAGCGAACGTCTGCCCCGCCATTCCCCAACCGGCTCCCAAATGGGCCAGTAGACCAGCCCCATGATTTTGCCCGCCCATGCCACTGTCGCCGCTTCCAAACGCAACCAACGGGCCGAAGCCCGTCGTTGTGCCATAAATGGGTGTGTTTTGGGCCTTCAACCGGCGAAAAGCGGCCCGTGATGCTGCCATTGCGCTTTGGGCATGAGGCGTCAAGCAGGTGGGCTGGCTTTCCGCCCCCCCCCTTTGCGCCCACGCTTCCACGGTTTCGCACGAAAGGCTTATGTCGGGGCCAAGATAAAGAGGAGCAAGACTTAAATCTTTCGAGGTGGGTTGAATCATAAAACTAACACGCGATGTAAACGGGATGAGCGGTGGCGACGGCGGCGGGTTGCAAGCCGTCGCAACCGAAGGAAGTGAGACGAGCAAGCGTTTCGCGCCGGTTGATGGCTCCTTTGGCGGTTCGTACCCACGTTTCGGCAGGCACGTTATAAGCCGTGGATAACAAAGGGCTAAGGTTGCCGAGCGCGCTTTCGAGCGGCAAAACGTGAAAGGCCGCGCCGGGCGCAAGATGCAGATACCAAACCAGGCGGTAGCCATCCGGCGAATGCAACAAAGCGTTCATTATGGGCGGGCAGGCTTCCATAAGGTCGGCTTCGCATTTTCCGGCTTCAATGCGCCGTCCGCTTGCCATCTTAAAAGTGTCGTCGCTGCGGCCCCGGTAAAAAAGCCCTTGGGTGGTTTGGGTTACCAAATCGCCTGAACTATTCCAACCGTTTGGCTGAAAAGAACGTACTAAACCGTTTTCCGACGACCATGTTCCCATGTGTGCGTTTTTGCCCCGGTATTCCAAAACGCCCTGGACGTTGATGCGAATTTCGCAACCTACCGCTTGGCCCAGAAAATTCGCGCCCGGCCATTGCCCCGGTTCGCCCAGTGCGATCCCGGGTGAGGCCTCGGTTTGTCCGTAGCCCGTCCGCAAACGGGTTTTTCGTAAAAAGGAAGCCATGTCGGCGTCCACCGGTGCGCCGCCCACCACCCCTCCGTCAAGGCTTTGAAGAAACGCTTCGCCGCCTTTTTCTTGTCGCAGTCGGTGAAGCAGTAGCGGCACGGCGCATAGATACCCCGCCTGTTCGGTTTGTCCAAGCGCAAGCAAAGCCCGCGTGTTTTTGCCGTGATGCGGGTCGCGAATGATTTCGCACCCTGCCAAAAGTGCGGGCAGTAGATCAACAAACAAGCCAAAAGCGTGATGCCACGGCAAAACCGACAAAACGCGGGTTTCGGGTTGGAGCGCAAGCGGTGACGTGTGGCTGTGAAGCACGCTCCACACGTTCTCGTCGCTCAGTGCGATCCATCGGCCCTGTCCTCCCCGCGTGGTTCCCGACGTTTGTAGCAAAAACCGCGCATCAGGGGTGGGGGGATGGCGGGTGGAACGGAGCGATGAAGGCGCGCCGTGCGGCCCTTCGCAACCTGCGGGCCGAAAAATTCCCGGCGCATTTTCTCCATCGCCCTCCCAAACGGCGGCGCGGGCGTCCGCGTCTTCCAAAAGAGCCGCAAGCGACGCGGCGTTTTTTGCGGGCGGAGCCATAACGAGTGACAGATTTTCCCACAGGGCGGCAACCAGAACCTGCACAAGTGCAGGCGATGGTTCAAGGCTTAACGCCAATCGGTCGCCGGAAACCATGCCCGCGTTCCGAAAAAACTTCGTCCAAAGCCGCGCGCCCGACCAAATGGAGGCGGCGGGAACCACGCCGCTTGCAAATGACCACAAAGGGTAGGGGTTGCCACGAAGCCGATTATATAACGGTTCCTGCCACATGAATCACTACTTTCCTTTGCGGCCTTTGGAACGCTCCACCAGCACCCAGTTGGTGGCGCTTGCGGGTTCCCGGAACAGGTGAACGTTGACAAGAGTCGGCTTCATTTTATAGGTGAAAGCAAACGACACTATAGCGTTCAAGTTGTTTGCTGACACGCCGTCTTTGAACCTGCCGAAAATAAGCCGATTGTTGGTACAGGGGGCAAGTTCGCGGAAAAAGTTCGTGCCAATGGCGGTTTCCTGCGGTACGCCCGCAAATTCACTTTCCCATTTGTTGTAAGCGATTACCACGCCGCTGTCGCTGACCTTGACACAGCCGAAATCCAACTGGTCGAGTTCGTGGGTCGCAAGGTGGGGCAAGAGCGCCAGAACGTCTTTGGGTACAAAGGGGGTCAAAGGAGGCGTACCGTCCGCTTCCGGTTCGGTAGCGGTCGGCGCTTGGGCAACGGCAGGTTTCGCTGGGGCAGGCGGTGCAAGCGTGACGGAGGCGACTTCCTGCACATCGGACACCCCTTCAAAGCCTAAAAGTCGAAAAACTTTTCGGAGTTGTTGTAATAAGTTCATTGGTTCTGCTTTCTAAACGTAAAATCCTAAGATAGGGAACTCACGAGTTGCTGACAGTGGGTTCCAGTTCGCAGTGGGCGACCCGCACCATGTGGGCCACATTGTTGAACAAGACCGCAATCTCTTCGGGGTCAGATTTTCCCAGCGCCGTATGCAATTTTTCTTGACCGGAATACAACAGAACAAGTTGCGTTTCCATGTTTTCGATCATTTCCTGTAGGTGTTCAAAAGCGGCGATCACGTCATCTACTTCGGACGCGCCGATTTTTTTTTCCAACCGTTCGCGGTCGGAATACAAACTTTTCAACTGGTCTTCCATGCTGGCGACCGTGCCGTTAAGGTTGTCAATTTTAGTGGTGAACGCACGGAACCGTTCAAGGGCTTGCCGGGGATCGGTCAGCGGAGCCGCGCTGGCCGAGCCATCCGGTTCGCCGCCGCCGCCGCCGGAGGTCTGACTGCCGCTGTTGCCGCTGGCTTCAAGACGGCGCACAAGGGCGATAACGCTTCGGGCGTCACTCACGCCCAAAGCGTCGTGAAGCGATTGTTTTTCGTTTTCGGCACGGGCGACGCGCTCCCGAAGCGCATCTGCGCCCAGGGCCATTAATTCGTTTTCCATTTTTTGCAGGGTCTACTTTCTAAGCATCTAACTGTTGACAAAATCCATGGACGCTTCCACGCCGCCCAGCATATCCTGCAGGTCTTTGAGGGCTGACAACTGGCTTTGAGCCTCTTGTAGTTGACGAACGATAGCCGTGCCGTCGCAGGTTCCCAACTCGCGTAAAAAGAAGGCGTCCTTTTCCCGCGCAGTTGTCATTTCGGCTTCCTGATTAGCGATAGTTTCGCGCATTTCGCGCAGCTTGCGGCTGTTGTGGTGGCTCAGGGCGGGAAGCGAAAGCGCGTCATTTTGAGGAAGCGGCTCCAAAATATGGCTACCCGGCGCGGGCCGGGAAACGGGGTGCGCTAAAAAATCGGTGATCGCGGAAACATCATCGCGTGACAATGCTTTTTCCACGCAGTCAAGCAACGCCGACAACATTCCGAGCCGACACATCAATAGTTCGTCGGGCTTACCGGCCGCGATGCGATAGCCCGACCAAATGTTCAAAATTATCCACTGGCTTTTCAGGTTGATACAAAAAATTGTGGACAAAACCGTGCGGTCGTCCTCGTCGGGTACGTCGGCATAGGCTGTTAAAAATTCGCTTCGCAACGTTGCGACGGAGGCCATGCAGTCTTTTTGCTCAGCCAGGGAGTAGTGGTTTATGCTGCTGGTACATGCCTGCCACGCAAGCCGCAGGTCTTCGCTACGAACCATTTCCTCCATATAGGAATCGCGAGCATTTTGTTTTTGTTTCGCTGAAAACGAGGCGGCTTCCATCACCCCATCCAGCAGGCTACCTGTTTTGCTTTGGGCGAAGACATTATTCGGCTTTGCAGAGTCTGACGGGGCCTTTTGCGCGTCGATAACCATAATTGATTTTCCTATCTAATAGTGTCCTATATCAATTGAGGAACGCAACTACAAGCGTCACCATCGGAAACAGGAAGCACGATAGGTTGTGCCACAGAATGGTTACGAATTAACTATTTTTTTTATGAACGGTTTCGCGACGATAAAGCAACGTTTTGCACGTCAAGCGTCCTGGCGAGGAAAAGGAGGATGAACAGGGAGCAAGCAGGGCCAAAAAACGCACCCTGCGCGCCGGTGGGTTCACAATGGGTGAACGGGGTTGTGGAACGAACGCTTGCTTGGCTGTCGCGTTGCCGTGGTCCGCTGATCCGCTGGGACAAGAAGGCAAGCGCAACTACCTGGCGAACCTCAAGTTCGCCTGCGCCCTAATCTGGTATCGAAGATGCCACAAGTTAAGCGCAGGAGGATTTTGAGATAGTTTCTTAGCAACCGACAAATCGCCGGAGCGCTACAAACCGCGTCCGCACGCGCGCACGAGAAGGGGGATCCGGTCAGTCGGCGGCACAACCCGCTGGAGCGGTTGCGGTTGAGTTCGCGGTGGAGTTTGGAGGCGTTCTCCGACGAGCCGGACCGGCTGGAACTGTGCATCGGAACGCTTGTCGCGTTTTGCGACGAAAAGGCGGAAACGTTGAACCGCCTGCGAAACGATTGCGGAACTGATATATTCTGCGGCTTTTTCTCCGATAACGGGCAAAGCGGCTTTACTTTTGATACGGATCTAATCGCGCGTCTCGCGCGTCTTGGCCTCAGCGTCACGTTCGGCATGCACCTTCCTGCGACCGATCACTGCGACCGATCAAACGGAAGGGTTTGTTCAAGGAACGGATGCGCCTGAACAATAATCGGTAGCTCCCCGCCGCGTTGACAGCGTACCGGCCCGGTCGTAAGATGAGGCTATCCTGTTGTATGGGAAATTTGCGTTCACACCGCCTTTGGCGGGTTGTGGATGGAACTGGATTGAACTATGAACGAGCATGATGAGGCCGCCCAGGCGGTCAATCCCCAGTTGGACGATGAACTCTCCGCGCCCGGCGATTTCGTGTCGCGGATGCGGCACACCACCGCGCACGTTTTGGCGCAGGCGGTCCGCGAGATTTTCCCGACCGCGAGTATGGGAATCGGGCCGGTTATCGAAAACGGTTTCTACTACGATTTCGATTTGCCGCGCGCGCTGACGCCCGACGATTTGGGCGCAATCGAGGCGGGTATGGCGCGGATCGTCAAGGAGAACCTGCCGCTGACCCGGTTTGTCGAGGACCGGGAAACCGCCCGGGCGCGCGTCGTGGCGATGAATCAACCATTCAAGGCCGAACTCATCGACGATTTGCCCCTCGGTGAGGAAATCTCGTTTTACCAGCAGGGCGACTTTATTGACCTGTGCCGTGGCCCGCATATCGAGAGTACGGGGCGCATCGGGGCGTTCAAACTGCTCAACATCGCGGGCGCGTACTGGCGTGGGAGCGAGAAAAACCCCCAACTCCAGCGCATCTACGGGACCGCATGGCAGAAAAAATCGCAGTTGGAAGAGTACCTCAACCGTTTGGAGGAAGCCAAAAAGCGCGATCATAAAGTGTTGGGGAAGCAATTAGGCTTTTTCATGAACTCCACCGTGGTCGGGGCGGGCTTGCCGCTCTGGCTCCCCAACGGCGCGACCGTTCGGCGGGTTTTGGAGCGGCATATCCAGGACACGGAAACCGCGTCCGGGTATCAGCACGTCTACACCCCGCAACTCGCCAAAGTGGATTTGTACAAGCAAAGCGGTCACTGGGAGCATTATCAGGACGGGATGTTCCCCGTAATGAAAATCGAGAACGAGGAGTTCGTTCTCCGCCCGATGAACTGCCCGCACCATATCCAAATCTACAAGAACGAAATGCGCTCGTACCGCGAGTTGCCGGTCCGCTACGCCGAACTTGGCACGATGTACCGCTTCGAGAAGTCGGGCGAGTTGTCCGGCCTGTCACGCGTCCGGGCGATGACGCTGTCTGATGCGCACATCTTCTGCACCGAGGAGCAGGTCAAGGACGAGGTCAAGGCGAGTATCCTGATGATCGAGGAAGCGTACCGCGCGCTCGGTATTACGGAGTACCGCTACCGCTTAAGCCTCGGCGACCCAACCAACACGGAAAAATACGTCAACGACCCGGCCCTGTGGGAAAAAGCCGAAGGCGAACTGCGCGATGTGTTTAAGGACCTGGGCTTGCCGTACTACGAGGGCGTGGGCGAGGCCGCCTTCTACGGCCCTAAAATCGACATCCAACTGCGGAACGTTTTGGGCCGCGAGGAAACCGTGTCCACGGTTCAGGTAGACCGGCACCTTCCCAAACAGTTTGCGCTCGAATATATCGGCGAGGACAGCAAGCCGCATCAGCCCGTGATGATCCACCGGGGCTACCTGTCCACGATGGAGCGCATGGTGTCGTTTTTAATCGAACACTACGCGGGCGCGTTCCCGCTGTGGCTCGCGCCCGAGCAGGTGCGCCTCCTGCCCATCGCGGACCGGCACGCGGAATGGTGCGAGAACGTGAAGAACCGCTTGAACAAGGCGGGTTTGCGCGCGACCGTGGACGCCCGAAGCGAGAAAACCGGCAAGAAGATCGCGGAAGCGCAAATCGCGAAAATTCCCTATATGCTGGTGGTTGGCGACCGCGACATCGCCGCCGACACGGTATCCGTCCGCCACCGTGAAAACGGCGATTTGGGACCGCGCCCGGTCGAGGAACTTATCGCGGATCTCAAGCGCGAAAACGACGCCCACGGCTCGGAGATACCGGCTTCCTAAAGGCGTCGAGGTGTTAGGTGTTAGGTGTTAGGTGTTAGGTGTTCTTAGAATACCGCTTGGTTTGTGAGTTGCGATTTGCGCGTTTCGCTTGGTATAGCCAG
>CAXUMS010000049.1:0-28902 GCA_964252165.1 uncultured Armatimonadaceae bacterium | reverse complement strand
CTTGAGCCGCCCGCGGCTTTGAGCGGGTGCCGCGCGGCATGAGCGATTTAGTCAAACGACAAGTAGACGCAAACGGATAACTGTCAGGCGTTTTTGGTCATTTTGGCTTTGTCGGCGGCTTGGGCGTTGGCGCGGGCCTCGTCTTTTTGGGTTGTCATTTCGGCTACGGTTTTGGTGTGTTGGCGGGCGGCCCCCTGGAAGCCTTCCATGCGGTGGACGCGGGTACCGTTCGCTTCGGCTTCGGCGAGGCGGGCTTGGGCGTCGGGGATTGCGGGGGCGTATTGCGGGAGCCACTGCGCTTGCGCGATCAGCATCTCGTCCGTCATCTGCCATACTTCCTCGGGGTCGCAGACCGCCCCGACCAGGGGATCGTGGAGCATGGCTTGTTTGAGCAGAGTTGCGTCGCCGGTGACCGCGGCGCGCATCGCCATTTCCTGAACGCGGACTGAGGCCGAGCAGGTCGCGGCGCAGGCGAGCGGGAGCGGCCCGACAACTGGCATATTGAGGCCGTTCTTGTCCACATAGCCGGGAATTTCGATAATGCAGCCGTCCGGGAGGTTCGGGATATGGCCCTGGTTCGGGATATTGAAGTGGCCCCGGTACGTCCGTCCGGTTTCCAGCGCCTCGATAATCCACGAACCGTGTTCCTCGGAGCGTTTTTCCGGCGTGAACTGCGGCGGGTCTTGCGCGAGCCAGTTGGGGAAGTCCGTCTCGAACCAGTTGCGGCCTTCCGTGCAAACCCGAAGGTAGCCGCCGGTTTCACCATTGATCCACGACGACAAATCAATCCATTTGTTGATCTCGTCGAGGCGCTTGCGGTACCACGGAACATACTCGCTCAAATGCCCATTGGACTCGGTCGAGTAGTAGCCAAAACGCTTCAGAACGTCAATACGGACCTTTTCGGTCGTCGGGTAGTGAGGGTGGTTTTGGAACAGTTCGAGCATCTTGGGGATCAGGTCCATGCCGCGCCACTCGGCCCGGACGCACCATGTTTGATGGTTGATGCCCGAGAAAACCGTGTCCACATCGTTCTTTGACATCTTCTCGTCCGCGCCGATCAAGCCTTCCGCGCGCGCCCAATGCTCCACGCACGACACGATCTGGTGGTGCGCCCCTTGAACGCCGTGGCACAGGCCGATGGTTTTGACACCGCCGATCTCGTTGCACGCCCAGGTCAGCATCGCCATCGGGTTGGAATAGTTCAAAAACAGCGCGCCGGGCTTGGCGACCTCGCGAATGTCCTTGCAGAAATCGAGAAGCGCGGCGATACCCCTCTGGGCGTACATAATGCCGCCCGCGCAAATGGTGTCGCCGACGCACTGATCCACGCCGTACGCAAGCGGAATATCAATGTCGGATTGGAACGCTTCCAAACCGCCCTGCCGGATCATGCACAAAACATAGTCCGCGTCCGCGATTGCGGCCCGTCGGTCGGTCGTGGTTTCGACGCGGGCGGGCAGATTGTTGCCCGCGATGTCGCGCCGGGCAAGCTGGGCGATCATGTCCAGGTTTTGCTCGGACAGGTCGGTGAACGCGAACGTCGTGTCGGCGAACTCCGGGACGGTAAGTAGGTCGCCCATCAGGCGGCGGGTGAAGCCGATGGAACCGGCGCCGATCATGGCGATTTTAAGCGGCATATTTTTGATTACTTTCTTAAGTGAAATAGCGCCCTACGAGTTCTCGCTCGGCAACGGACGTAGCGCGCGAGCGTACTCGCCATCTGTAACCGGCAAAGACTCGAGCCATGCCAGCACAGCAGGAGAATCAAGAGTTTGCACGGTCGAACCAAGTTTAAGTGAGTAGGAAGGAAAAGTCATCGGCTGACCGGATTTGTGCCAAAGCCAACGAACGCGCCGCACATGTTGCAAGCCCCACCCTTGAACATCCTCGAAACGCGCATCCCATAAGTACGGCCCGACGACCTCGCCCACACCATATACGTTTTGCGTTCCGATACGCAGAACAATTATGTCACGAGGCTTGATCGTTTCACTGAACCGGCGCAACATCCCCATTTTGCGCGCTGTCCAACCGTCCGCTCTTAATGGGACTTCGCAGTCCGGTCAAGCCCCTTTGCGTCCCGGGCCAACGAGGGCGACATCGTGATCAAGACAAGTTTTTGCGTAATGGGTTTGTTCGCCGTTTCCTGCGGCAACCTGCCAGACGGCTTTATCTAGTAGGTTCATGCCTGCATTTCCCTCATGGCTTTAGCAACTTTCAAGGTTGCTACGGCGCGTTTGCCCGCCACTTCGGTTTGGGCGAGAACGAGCGCGTCAAGTTCCGCTTTTTCTACGGCGGATAAGGGCGTCGCTCCGTGGTCGCGCGCCGCTTTCCAGCGTTCCATGAGGTCCGCGAACCGCGCCTGACGTTCAGCGGGCCAAAACCGGTCGGGCCTGAAACGCTGCACGATCACAAGGGTTGCGGAGTTGTCGTCGTCCTCGTCCTGGGCTACCATTGCGTCAAGCGCGCTTCCCGCCGTGGCTTCAACAGCGCGCAGACGCCCCGTAGCGGCGACATGAGCGGGAGCCGCCGCCGTATCGTCAGTTTCGTTCACCGCTACCGTGATGGTCATAACCGTTTCCTTAAGCGTTTCCCAACATTTTACTACTTCCCCGCAACATTGGTTTGTTTGGTTTCATAGCCGGTTGGGGGTATTTTCCGTATGCCATAACACGGCCCGTCGGCTACCCCAGAACGGCTTCCAACTGAACCGCGCGGCGGGCGTACGTATGGTCGGCGAGAACGCGGCGCAGAGCGGCGTCTCCGATAGATCGGGCGCGGTCGGGCGTGAGGGCGTCTACGTGCGCGGCGACTTCCGCCCCGGAGCGGGCGACCAGGATTTCGCGGTCCGGCTCGAAAAACTCCCCAATGCCCTCCCAGTAGTCCGTGATCAAACACGCGCCCGCGCCTGCGGCCTCGAAAACGCGGGTCGCGGGCGAAAAGCCGGTTTGCGCCATGCTATCGCGGGATATATTCAGAACCGCGAGCGGCGATGCGTTAAACGCGTTGTGGTCGCGCGTGTAAACGTGGCCGAGATAGCGGACATTGGGCGAAACCGCTTTGTCCTCCCAGCCGCTTCCCCCGAAAAGGAACGTCCGGTCGGGCAGAAGCGCGGCGGCGCGGAGGAAAAACTCATCCACGCGCGCTTCGCGGTCAGGCAAGCGGTTCCCCAGAAAGCCCAGATCGGCCTTGAAGCGGTTGTCGGGCGGCGCGGGGTGATGCGTTTCGGGGTCGAGCGCGTTGTAGATCGGGACGCACAAGCGCGCGCCCAACGCGGCGTACGCGTCCACGACCGGTGCGCCGCCGCCATACGTCAAGACGAGATCGTAGCGGGGAACGAGGGCGCGGAACGGGTCGTTTGGGTTGTCGTGGACGCGCGCAAGGGTCGCGGGGGCGTCCACATCCCAGAACGCGACGCGCGTTTCGGGGCTTTGCATTTCGAGAACGGCGGCTTCTAAGAGTTCATCGAAAACGCCCACGCCGCTCGCCTTGACCACCAAATAGGGGCGGGACGCGCGAGCGTCCGCAAGCGCGGCTCGAACCCCGTCTTCGCCCTCGCCCGCGTAAACGACCACGCGTGCGTACGGCGGGTCGTCAATATCGCGGTGCGCCTGACGCTCGTACGCGTCCGGCTCGTAAAACGTGGTCTGGTGGCCCCGGTCATGGAGGGCGCGGATAATTCCCCGGTAGTAGGTCGCGGCCCCGTTCCAGTAGGCGGAAACGAGGCTTGACCCGAAGAACGCGATACGAATCGGTTTTGCAACCGAAGGGCGGGCTAAGGTCATAGTCTCTTTTGTACCCTACACCCGCCCCGAAGGACTACGGCCCGGTTTTGACCTCGGCCTGTCGGTCGCCCGCCTCGATCACGACCGTGTTGCGCGTTTTGTCCCACGTCACCTCGGCCCCCATCGCCTCGGACACGAACCGGAGCGGCACATACGTCACGCCCGCGATCACGCGCGGCGGGGCGTCCAGATCCATCTGCTTGCCGTTCAGCAGGGCTTCGGGTTTGCCGACCCGCAAACGGAATTGGTTGCTGGTTCCCTCGTGGGCGCCGGTGACGACTTTGGATTTGGCATCGTACAAAACATTGCCGCCCAACCGCTCGACCACGCCCCGGAGCGGCACCATCACGCGCCCGCTCAGCATCACCGGGCGCGCGGTCTCAGCAAAATTGACGGATTCTTTGTTGACGGTGACGTTGATAACCGATGACCCGTCCGGTTTTCTCGTTACCGTTTTTGTCGTTACCGTCGTGGTTTGGTCCTGCGCCCTGGCGGACGCAACCGGCAGGCTCAATGCGATTATCGTAGAGGCCGCGCACAAAGCGGCGCAAAGCGGATTTGTTTTCATAATGAGGTTCAGTTCTTCCTGCCCCGCACGTTACGCGGCATCGCTATTCGGCGGGAGCCGGTGCGAAAGGCGCGCGGGGCGTGAACGCGGAAACGTCCGCTTGCTTGATACCCGTTTACGAGGAAGGCGACACGCTCGGTCCCGCTTTCCCGTATAAATCCCGGCGAACCGCCCACACGTTACCGCCGTGACCGCTTCTCATTTAGCCATCTCGCTCTTTCCAAATGCGTTCCATAGTGGCCTGTACTTGCGCGTACACGCGCTCGGCAAGCGCATCTAATCGTGCGTCGCCACAACTGCCATCCTCGGCTTCGTACCGCCCCGCGTCACGCTCTTGTATCAGGTAGCGATACACGCCGAAGTCGTCTGATTCTTCCTTCGTCAACGCGGAAAGAACTTCGTCCCAGGCTTTTCGTTCCGCTTCGTCCATCATCGGGGCTGGTTCTATCCATCTGCCAAAGGCGAACCATTTGAACATCTCGACCAATGTCTCGCACTGATAGAAAACATCGTTCCAATCACTGCTACCGATTTGGTCAATCTCGACGTATGCGACTTTTGCGTTTCTACCGTCGATAGCGAAAACAGCATTTGCCCCTTCGCCGCCTATGATAAGCAGGTGGGGCCTGAAATCACTCAAATAGTCACCCTGCATAGTAAACGCGTGATGTTCCATTGTTTCGTCTACAGACCAAAACACCAGATACCCCTCACCAACAAACTCTTCCATCCCGTTACAGGCGCGCAGGCAGTCCAAGTACTCGTCCGGCAGGAGGAACGGCGCGGCGTCAACAAGTTGC
The DNA here is from genome assembly GCA_964252165.1 of uncultured Armatimonadaceae bacterium. Classification (GTDB taxonomy): domain Bacteria; phylum Armatimonadota; class Armatimonadia; order Armatimonadales; family Armatimonadaceae; genus CAXUMS01. Next base: position 23,746 of record CAXUMS010000049.1, on the reverse strand, counting down.
TGGATCTCCGCTTCGGTCGCTCCCGGACGCAACTTCGCTTTGTCTCTTATATGATCGTTCAAAAACTGGAAGGCTTCGTTCATTGCTAATTCGGGACCTTTCTTTGCACAGTGCGCCGCCGCGTTGCGTCGGGGATGATGTTCTGACCGTGGACGACCAACTTTAATAGCGGGGTTCGTAAAACGTACCCCTTTTTTGACAGACGTTTTGACCTGTTGGCCTCGGCCTGTAACGCGGCATACAATAAATTGGGCGTCCCCATTTATCCTCAGCGGACGCCGAAGGAACACAAGGGAACCCATGATCTTCGCCCACCAAGCGGCCCGGTTCGCGGTGCGTTTGCACGCCCTGCGCGCGGCGGCTTTATTCACTTTTGTTTGCGCCCTGCTCCCGGCTCTTGGTTGGGCGGCCCCGCCCGTTGCAACCGCGCCCAAGCCCGAGACGGAGGCGTTTTACGGCGTGTACCTGCGGGATAGCAAAATCGGCTCGTTCACGGTCAAGCGCGACGATGCCGCCGATTACCAGGGCAAGCCCGCGTCCCGTATGGAAACCGCGATGACGCTCGACCTGCGAATTTTGGGCGCGCCCAACCGAACTACGTCGTCGTCGGTTTCGTGGAGCGACCCCAAATCGGGCAAGCCGCTTGCGCAAACCAGCCGGACGGAATCCGCCGGGCGCGTCACCGATGTATCGGCGACCTTTACGGACCGGTCGGTCTCGTTTGTGGCCGATATACAAGGAACCAAGCAGAACGGGACCCTGACGCTGAAAGATGGCGAGGAGTTTTTGTTCGACACCTCGGGCGGCGCCGTTTTCGAGCCGAAGGTTGGCATGAAACTCAAGGGCAAAACGTTCGTGCCGGACCTTTTGCAGTTGGTGGATGGCGAAACCGAGATTGTCGCCAAAGAAACTATCACGGTCAACGGGCAAGCGGTGTCCGCGTTCAAGGTCACGGACAAAAGCAGCATGGCGTCCACGACGCTCTGGCTGAACGAGGCGGGCGATATTTTGCTGGTCAACGCGCCGCTTGGGATGACGATCAAGAAGATGTCCAAAGACCTGGCGCTTGCGGCCCCGGACGCCAACGCCCCGTCGCCTGACTTCGCGGTAGCGGCGGCGATCAAGCCGAGCGGCGTCGCGATCGCCAAGCCGCGCACTTCCCGCACCATTCGGTACGCGATCAGCGGCGTCACCCGCAACCTGCCCCCCGGGGACACGATCCAGTCCGTCACCTACCGCAACGCCCCCGCCGCGACCGCGCAGGCGGATGACGAGAAAAACGCGCGTATCGCTACCGTAACCGTCACTACGCGCCCCCTGCCGACCGGCCCCGCCGCCAAGTTATTCAAAAAGGCGAGCGACGCCCCAGCGAACCTTCAGCCATTTTTGAAGTCCACCGCCTATGTTCCCGCAGGCGATGCGGATTTTATCGCTATCGCGCGTGATGTGATCGGAAACGAAACCGATACCGCAAAGGCCGCCCGGAAACTCGCCGTGTACGCCCACAACGCGATCAAGCCGGACCCGTCTATCGCCGCCCTGCGAACCGCGCGCGACATCAAGACCGACCCGCGCGGCGTGTGCCGCGACTACACCACGTTCTACGCGACCCTCGCCCGCGCGGTCGGCCTGCCCACCAAGCAGTGCGTTGGTATCGCGTACGCGAACGGGATGTTCCTGTACCACGCGTGGCCCGAAGTCTGGGTCGGAAACGACACGTGGATCGCGCTGGAGCCGACCTGGGGCGCGCCGTTCGCCGACGCCACCCATATCAAGCTCGCCGAGGGCGAGATCACCGACCTGTACAACATCGCCGCCGACATGGGCCGGTACCGCGTCGAGGTGCTGGACGTAAAATAAAGACTCTCACCCCCTAACCCCAGCCGTGTTTCCTTCGGACTCTCACCCCCTAACCCCCTCTCTCGCAAGCGAACGAGGGGGAACCCAAACAAAATGGCTGGCAGGCCTGCTTGCCGTGACGTTCTTTTTCTCTGGTTCCCCCTCGTTCGCTTGCGAGAGAGGGGGTTAGGGGGTGAGAGTCCGAAGGAAACACGGCTGGGGTTAGGGGGTGAGAGTCTTGTCTTCCGTAACCGCTCGCCCCTGCGGGGTGACGGTGACGGTGTAGGTTTTCTTGCCGTGGCGGACGCCGGTGAGCGTTAGTTTCTTCCACGAGGCGGGAAGCGCGACCGGGCCTTTAACGGTTTGCGGAAAGTTTTTCCAGTCCACGCCGCCGTAGCCGTAAACGACGCTTTGCAGAACGCCGCCCGCGCCAGTCACGAACACGCACCGGTCGAGGCTTCGCTTTTCGGAGAACAAGAGGAACGGGCCGCGCACGAACGGTTTGTACGAGTCGCGGAAAAACGCTTCGGCCTCGGGTCCCCGGTTTTGCCGCGCGGCGATCAGGGCGTGGATCGAGGCGGTCATCGCGGGGCCGTTTTTGATCGGGCGCGCGGCGTTGTAATCAAACGTCGCGCGGGCGATGGCGTCGGTCATGGGGAGCGACGCGGGGTAGATTGTGAGTTCGCCGTCCGCCTGCTTGGTCGCCTTGCCCTCGTCGTTTTCGCGCGCGAGATAGCGGTTGTTCGCTTTATCGAACGGGAGAGCGATGTTCTCGGCGACCGTTTTCCACTTTGGATTTGCCGGTTTACCCACGACGCGGGCCGCCTCGCCTGCGGCAAGGAGACAGTAGCGCGCTAAGGCGTTGGTGTACGTGTTGTTGTCCACGCGCCCCTTGAGTTCGTCCGGGCCGAACATGCCGCGCACGTCCCACTTGCCGGTTTCGACGTTCCGTTTGGCGCGCGACGCCCAATACTCCGCAATCGAGGACAGCAACGGCCAGCCGCGCGCTTGGAGCCACGTTTTGTCCTCGGTCGCGAGGTAGTACTGCCAGGCGGCCCAGCCCACGCCCGCCGTGACGTGTCGCCCGTCGGAAAAGCCGCCCGGCGCGGTTTCCCGCCCCGACGCCGCCGACTCCCACGGAAAATCCGCGCCTGCAAAACCCTTCGCTTTCGCCTGCGCGCGGGCTTCGGGCAGATGCCGAAATCGGTATTCCAGCATGCTTCGGGCGTAGTCGGGGTGTTGCGCCAAAAGCGCGGGGAACATCCAGATCTCGGCGTCCCAAAAAATGTGTCCCTTGTAAAAGTCGCCGGACAGCGTTTCGGGCGGAATGCTTTCCGCGCTTCCGGGTCGGGCCGACTGCAACAAGTCGAACATCAACTTGTGGACCAATTGTTGCGCTTCCCCGTCGCCGTCAATCTGGATGTCGGCCTTCCATAGTTTCGCCCATGCGTCCGTGTGCGCCTTCAGCGCAACCTCGTAGGAAGGGTATTCGGGGCGCGCATTAACGCTTGAGAAAATATTTTGCACACGGGTATACCGCGTCCATTCTTTGCCGTTGGCTCCTGGTTGATCTGTGAAACGAATGTGGAAGGGGAGGCCACGAAGATTTTTTTTCTCGTTGACAAAAAACGTTGCGATGTTGCTTGGAGGAGAGGAAGGTTGTGGAACGCCCTCTATATGAAGAACAGATAATTCTTCCGCCCCAAAGGTTTTTGGGTCACGCATGACAAACGCGGTCACGGTGACATCTTTGGTTAGTTTCGTGGTCAGAACGCCCCGGCGCATATCCAGGATTTGCTCGTACTCGCCCGCCTTCGGGGACGGCAAACCGTCAATCTTATTCCACGCAGGGAACTTGGCGAGCGTTTCGCTTGCGGACGTGTCGTACATCCCGGCGACATAGCACACGCTTTTGTCGTCGCCCACACCCTGCGCGCCGAACGTCGCGCCCACATAACCGTTGCCCAGGAAAACGCCGTGATTGCCGCGCGAGGCATTCGGATCGGTCGTTCGCAAAATCCACGGGTCGGTTTCCCCAAACGCGCCCGCGCTCCGGTCTACCGGCGTCAACGGGTTCGCCTCGCCCCGTGCGGACGCGGGCGTCCGCAAGCCGCCGCCGCTATCCACGCCGTTTGCGCTTTTCCCGCCGCCATTGCAACCGGAAAGCGTGAGCGAGGTTAGCAAAGCGAGGAGCGCGGCGGCGATTGTTTTGGCCTCCGGCTTAGGCGAGGCCTCCCCCGCCCCCAATAATGGAGGAGTTGCGGAGGAGAGTAGCCCCCTAACCCCCAATAATGGGGGGACAAGAAACTTTACCGACGCCAACAACGGCAACGGCGCAGGCTCGCCGTCAGAAGCCCCCCCGTTATTGGGGGCGGGGGGGACCTCTCTCCCCTTACTAACACCCAACACCCAACACCCAACACCCATCTTCTCCCCTACGCCCTTTCCGCCACAAACAGCAGCCGGTCCGACTTCGGGCCGGGCGCGCGTTCGCCGTAATTGCCGAACGCCTCTATGCGAACGAAACCCGCCTCCTCCAACCACTCCTTGATCTCGCCCACGGCGTAGGCGCGCTGAACATGAGTTTCGTGGAAGTGCCGAGTTTGGTTGGGCGCGGTTTCGTCATGGATGTAGAAATCCATCTCCACGCGGCAGATGCGGGTTTCCCGGTCCCAGTGCGCCTGCCATGCATGACGGACCGGCCCGTCCACGCCGGTTTGGGAAAACAGGTCGTGGGCGAGCGCGTACATCGAGTTCATATCGAACGCGAACACGCCGTTCGGGGCGACATGATGGGCGATACGGCGGAACGCGCGCCGCAGATCGCTCGGGTCCAGAATGTAGTTGAGCGAATCGAACAGGGAAACGGCCAAATCGAACGTGCGGCCTTGAAGGTCCAACCGCGCGGCGTTTTGCACGTCCCATTCAATATTGCGGACGGCCTCGTACGGCGAGGCGTGCGATTTGGTGCGGGCAATCGCGATCATCGCGGGCGCAATATCCACGCCCCACACGGGGAAATAGCCCCGGCGCGCCAAAAACTCGGTTCCGATTCCGGTCCCGCAGGCGATGTCGAGCGCGGACCGGGGGGCTTTGCCGCGCGCGCGCACCGCCCGCTCGATCCGCGACAGCCACGCCCCGTGCGGGACGCCCGCCATCAAGCGGTCGTAAACGGCGGCGACCTCGCCATATTGATTTGCGGCGGGGGGAGCGGCGGCGGAAAATCCGCCCGCCTCTTCTATCTCGCGCGCCTGCTCGCTTGCGTCGCGCGGCACGGTAGTTGCGGTTTTATCCATAGGTTACGTTTATTATAGCCTGCCGCGCCCGAGCGTTCGCAAGGCCAACGATGCGCCGTACCGCCGGGCGCAAACCTATTGCACGTAGTTATTGCGGGCGAACCGCCGCTATCCGCCCGTTTGAAGCCTGAAGAGCCGCGCCCGCGCTCCCGACAACTAACATGACAATCTACGTTATTCGACCGATGACCGATAAGCCCACGCGAATCATAACCGATCCGGCGACCGGTGCGCAGAACGACCTGCCCACGCTGTCGCCCCCGCTCGTCCCCGTTCGGCGAGCGGCCGGAACGATGCGGCCTGTTACCGGGCGGCGCGTTCGCAAGCCGGGATTGAAAGTCGGTTCCGGGTCGGCGGCGGGGACGGCGAATAACGGGGCGTCCGCGGCGACATCGTGGAGCGACTTCGAGCGGCGCGAGCGGCAAATCTCCGCGCTGTACGAATTGTGGCGCGCGGCCCCGCTCACCGAGGAGAAACGCCTTTTGCAAATGATCGCGGACCGGGCGGTCGCGGTCATGGACGCGCACACGTGTACGCTGATGCAGCGCGAGCGGAACGGCGACACGCTCCGGGTCGCGGCGAGCGTCGGGTTGCCCGCCGATGTCGCGGAATCTATCACGCTTTTGGTCGGGGAACGGATCGCGGGCCGGGTTGCGGCGACCGGTCAGCCGATCTTAGTCAACAAGGACCCGCGCTCACACCCCCTGCTCGCCCGCGACGCCGACGGCAACGCGCCGACCGACATCAATACGCGCCCCGAGGTCGAATCCGCCCTTTGCGCGCCCCTTGTCGCGCACGACGGCGCGGTTGTCGGCGTGCTGTGTTTGTCGCGATTTGCGCCCGGGGCGGCCTTCACCGAGGGCGATTTGCGCTTGTTCTCGCTGTTCGCCGCGCAGGCCGGGTCGGTGATCGCGCAAACGCGAACCGTGGAGGATCTAACCCGGGCCGGACGCGAGGCCGCCGAGATGGAGCGGACCCTGGAGCGCTCCGCCGGTCTCGCCGCGCTGGGGCAACTCGCCGCGACCGTCGCGCACGAACTCCGCAACCCGCTCTCGTCTATCAAGGGCGCGGCCCAGTATCTTTTGAAAGAATGCGCGGACGGTAACTGCGGCGACGCCAACCCGACCCTGACCGATTTTCTGCAAATCGTGGTCGAGGAGGCCGAGGGGTTGAGCCATCTGACCACGGACCTTCTGGAGTTTGCGCGTCCGCCCGCCCCGACCCGGACGCGGCGCGATTTGTACGAGATTATCCGCGCCGAGGTCGCGTTCTTGCGCGGCGAACTGACAACGCTTGGCGTGTCCACGGTGCGCGAAGCGTACCACGCGAACGAACCCGCGCCGGTACATGTGGACGCATCGCAGATCGGACAGGCGCTGCGAAATCTGCTTCTGAACGCGGCCCAGGCGGTCGCGAGCGGCAACGGATCGGCGGTTGACGGTGAGGGCGCGGTCACGGTCGAACTGACGCAAACCGCCGACGAGAAATTTTACGCTTTGACCATCACCGATAACGGCCCGGGAATCCCGTCTGGCCTGCGCGACAAGTTATGGGAGCCGTTCTTCACCACCAAAGCGCGCGGAACCGGCTTAGGTCTCGCCCAGGTGCGCCGTGTGGTCGAATCACACGGCGGAACCGTGTCGGCGGGCGATGCGCCCGGCGGCGCGACGGGTGCGCGCTTCACGATTCTGCTCCCGGTCGCGGGAGAAGAATAAAGCGAGGCTGAATTACTTTCACTCCTTAATACCGTTTGCGTGTTTCCTTCGGACTCTCCCCCAACCCCCTCTCTCGCAAGCGAACGAGGGGGAGTAAGATGTGGAGCCGTAGCGTTCGACAGGTGAACTAAGCGTCTTGGGCCTTCTTTCTGCCTCCCCCTCGTTCGCTTGCGAGAGAGGGGGTTGGGGGGTGAGAGTCCGAAGGAAACACGCAAACGGTTAAGAGGCATCTTTATCTAACTCTCCCGCTTTCCCGCCATCAACTCTCTCGCTATCCTAAAACGATATGTCATCACCAACCGAAGAAAACACGCGGGCCGAAACGCCCGAAACGGTCGCCGACCCGAACGCCGCCACGATCCTGATTGTGGACGATGAGCCGAACCTGCGGCGGATTTTGTCCGCCGTGCTGGCGAAGGACGGCTACAATATTGTGATCGCGGACGGCGGGCGGGACGCGATCAAAAAGGCGAAAGCGCTTCCCGAACTTGATTTGATGGTCACGGACTTTTTGATGCCGGACCTGAACGGCCTTCAAACGCTGGAAGCGGTTCGCAAGCGGCACCCCCATGTGCGCGCCCTTTTGATTTCCGGTCATGGAACCGTGCGCTCGGCGGTCGAGGCGATGCGGCTGGGGGCGTTCGACTTTCTGACCAAACCGTTCGATATGGAGCAGGTGCGCGAAACCGTGAAGCGCGCGCTCAAAGAAGCCGAGGCCGCCCGCGCGTCCGCGCCCCTTCCCGCGACGTCGGCTTTGCCCGTTTTGCGGATCGAGGAGGGCGGCGTCAGCGCGGACGCGCCCGCCGCTTCGGTCGCCGCCGCTCCTTCGTCCGCTCCGGTCGCCGAGGCGCGCGAGGCGGCGAAGATCGAGGCGATCCCGCTTTCCAATGGGTCGGCTTTGGTCGGCGACGCTCCCGCAACGCGCTTGATGAAGGAGCGGCTTTTGGCGGCGGCGGGCGCGACCCGCACCACGGTTCTGCTGTTGGGCGAATCCGGGACCGGCAAAGAGGTCGCGGCCCGGCTTCTTCATGAAGCCTCCGCGCGGCGCCGTGGCCCGTTTGTCGCGGTTTCGTGCGCGGCCCTGCCCGACAGTTTGCTGGAGTCCGAACTGTTCGGGCATGAAAAGTCCGCGTTCACGGGCGCGCTCGCCGCGAAGCCGGGACGCTTTGAACTCGCCGATAACGGCACATTGTTCTTAGACGAGATCGGCGATATTCCCCACTTGACGCAGGTAAAACTACTTCGGGCGTTGCAGGAGCGCGAGGTGTCGCGTATCGGCGGCGTCAAATCGGTCCCGGTCAATGTACGCGTGGTCGCCGCCACCAACCGTGATTTATGGCAGGCCGTGCAGGACGGCTCGTTCCGCCTTGATTTGTATTATCGCCTTCATGTCATTCCGGTGACGCTCCCGCCGCTCCGCGAGCGCCAGGGCGATATAGCCCCGCTCGCCCAGCATTTTCTCGCGTATTCGTGCCGCGAGAACGGACGCGCGCTTCCGGGCGGGATCGCGCCGGACGTTTTGCGCCTGCTGGAGGGCCATGACTGGCCCGGCAACATCCGCGAGTTGCAGAACGTACTGGAATACGCCGTGGTCATGTCGCCCGAAAACGCGTCCCGTATCGAAATGAACGCCCTGCCGGAAACCATTTTGCGCCCGCGCCAGCGGAGGATCGAAGAAGCCGATAGCGGCGATGCGGCGGGAAAACGCTTGCGAGCGGCGTAAACAACGCGAAGCGTTCGGGTCGCAACCTCTGTTATACTGGAAACAGCGTTTCGCGTTTGTTTACCCATCGCGCGACCCGCCGCGCCCTGTATGGCTCCGCAAACGCCGGGCGTTGCAAAGGGCGGCCTGGCACGGTAATTGTAACGGCGCAGACGGGAAAGCGCGCTATGCGCCTCGTTTTATAATTTGTTGATTGCTGAACTCTCGTGTTCGTGTCGCTGGGGACGGCGTACAGATACATATCGAATCGCTCGCCGCTTGCCGCGCCGGGGCGCAGGCTCGGACGCCGCATTATTCCCCGCGACCGGAAAGAAAAAGAAGACGTTACGCCGATGGAATTTTGGAGAATTTATCGCCTGGTTCTTGCCAAGCGCGCGCTAATCGGGGCCATAGTCCTTGTCGCTGGTTTCGTGATTTTGGCGGGCGCGACGCTTCAAGCGCAACAAAAGAAATTCGAGGCCACCGCCTCGATGTCGCCGCAGGACGCGAGCGCCCCGGTCGGCGGCGGCGCAACCGACGCCGCCGCCGCCGCAAGCGCGAATGCGGGCATGACGGCGGAGCGACGCGAAGATCAGATTTCCGAGCTGATTATGCTCCTTCGCACCAACAACGACCTTCACCTCAAGGTCGCGGGCCTTCTCAACTTGCCGGAGAAAAAGCGCGCCGCCGAAGTGGCCCGCATTCTGGACAAAAACGGCTTTTTCGCCTCGTATGAAAACGATGTGGAAAGCCAGGGGAACGCCCAGGTAAAGTCCGGCGACCTCGCCCCCGCCAACCTCGCCGCGTATATCCGCAACGGCAAGCGCACGGTTCGCGATAAAACCGTGCAAGCGCTCGCCTACGGACGCGACGACGAAGGGCAGTTCGCCGCGAACGGTTTGGGCGAGCCGGAAAAGACGATCCTTAACCGTATCCGCGAAACCATGACGTTTGACAGCGTCGGTAGCCCGCTCGGCACGGAAGAAAAGCCCCAGATCGTCAATCAGGTGCAGATCAAAGCGCGCGGGGCGCGGGAAGCGGAAACCAAACTTTACGCCAACCTGACGTGCGTCGCGTTTATGGATTATTACACCAGCAAGTCGGCGGGCGCGCAGGCGGCGAAGATCAATCTGCTTCAAAAACAGTTGGACGCGGCGAAAGCCGACCTGGAACAAGCGCGCAAAAAACAAACCAATTTCGAGCAAAGCGAGACGGTCGCCCCGTTGTCGCAGGCCCAAAGCGCCGCGCTTCAAACCAAACTTTCCTACGAACTCCAGCGGGACAAGGTTCAAGCCGACTACCAATCGGCCAAAGCGTCGGCCTCCACACTGGAAGCGCAGCTTGCCGTCACGCCGCGCACGCGCACCACGGTTCTACCAGCGAGCGAGAACCCGCAGGTCAAGAGCGCCCAGGATGCGGTGGATCGCGCGCGATCTGAGTTCGAGCGCGCCAAAAATTCGGCCCCGGGCGGCGTGGCCGAGAATGACCCGCGTTATCAGCAAACGGCCAGTAACCTCAAGGCGGCGAACCGCGCTTTGCAGGAAGCGTTGGCGCGCCCCAACACGCTCACGCAGGTTGACCCAAACTTTGGGGAGTTGCAGTCGCGGGTGACGCAGGCGCAGGCGCTTCGCGACGGATTGGCCGAGCAACTGCAAAGCCTGAACCGACAGGTCGCCGAGCAAGACGCGACGCTCGCCAAACTTCCTGCGGTCGCCGCGCGCCTCGCGGACCTTCAGCGCCAGGTAGCCATTGATGTACAGCAGGTCGGAAACCTGGAGCAAAAGTTAGGCGATCTTCGGCTCCGAAACATTGATACCGACCGCGCGGGCAGTTTGTCCATAGCCTCGTTCGCCTCCGCCGAGCAGTTAAATGCGGCGATGGGCAAGCAACGCTGGAAATTGATGGCGTACGGGATGGCGCTCGCGCTGATCTTCGGTATCGCTATCGTGGTCGCGATGGACGCTTTGGATAACTCCATCCGTAGCGCGACCGATGTGGAAAAACTGCTGGGCCTGCCCATCTGCGGCGTGATCCCGTCGCAACTCTCGGACCCGGCCCGCGCGCCCAAAATCACGTACCTCGATCCCCTGTCGCCGGTCGCCGAGGCGTACCGGCTTTTGCGAACCGACCTCCTGTTCACGCACGAGGAAAAACCGTTCCAATCGCTGATGGTGTCCACGGGCAAGCCCGGCCAGGGCGCGACCACGACCATCAGCAACCTTGCGATCACGCTCGCCCAATCCGGTAAGCGCGTTATCCTGGTGGACGCCGACCTGCGCCGCCCCAAACTGCACAACGTTTTTCAAACCACGAACGAGGTTGGCCTGACGTCGCTTCTCAACAACCAGTGCGATTTGGAGTCCGCCCTCAAGACGACCGAAATTGACAATCTGCTTTTGATTCCGTCCGGGCCGCTTCCGCTGAACCCGTCGGAGTTGCTACAGTCGCCGCGCATGAAATCGCTCCACGAACAATTGCGTCCGCATACGGACTTTATTTTGTTCGACACGCCGTCCGCTATCGCGTTTGCGGACGCGACGATTTTGTCGTCGCTTCTCGATGCGACCGTGATGGTGATTCGGGCGAACAATGTGCCGCGTGGGGCGGAAAATCAGGTGCGAACCATGCTGAACAAGGCCAAAGCCAACATCATCGGCGTGGTTCTAAACGGCATGAACCCGGAGTATGTGGATTCGGTTCACTACCACTACCACTACTATCCGGTTGTCACGTCTAAAAACCTTGCGGGCGCGCTTCCGTCCGGGCCGGGCGGCAACGGTCGCAATGGCAGTTTGCCGCCGGTGACCGGTAACAACTTCGCGCTTCCCCACTCCCGTTCCGAAAGCGGCGACGAGGACGACCGCGACAACCACGACGATAACGGAAACAACGATAGGAATAACGGCGGCGGCGGCGGCGGCGGCGGCGGCGGCGGCGTCACCACGCGGATCGCGGCCCAACCCGGCGGCGACCGAGCGAGAACGTATGCGAATAGCAATGGAAGCGCGACGTTGCTTAGCGCCGAGAACGGGCAAACGCAAACATCGCCCGATCCGTACTCCACGATGAACGACGAGCCATTTCTGGAAACGCGGGAGCGCGGCTTTTGGAGCCGCTTGAGGTGGAAAACCGTCGCCCTTGTCGCGGGCGCGGGCTTGACGCTCGGCGCGCTGGTCCTCGCCTTGTCGCACGGCGGCGGATAAACGATAAGGATAAAGGCTAAGGGACAAAATTAAGAAGACGGACTGGCCTCACATGGCCAGTCCGTTTTCTTAACTATAGCGTAATTTTGGGACAAGAACGCGGGTTGAAACCCACGTCTGTAGACGCGATGCGCCGCGCGTCCTACCGGACGCTGAGAAACGAAAAAAGAGTGGCAACGGTGTGTTACCGCGTGTTCACTTTGGCGCGTGTTACGTTTGGCGCTGGTGTATTTGCGTCCGGTAGGACGCCCGGCGCATCGCGCCTCCAGACGTGGGTTTCAACCCGCGTTCTTGTCCCAAAATTACGTTAATTTTGATCCTTTATACCTGTCGTTTATTCACGCTTCCAGGGCGTCGGCGAGACCGGACAGCGCAAGAATGCGGCGGACGCGGGACGACGGAGCCACGCACGCCCGCGCCCCGGTCATCTTTGCGACACGCACCACGGTTAAAAGCGCGGACAACCCCGCCGTGTCCAGGTACGTGACGCTTGTCAGATCAAGGCGCAAAAAAGCGGGCTTTTGACCAAGCGCGGTAAACGCCTTATCGCGAAACTCCAAAACGTTTACGAGGTCAAGATCGCCGATCACGGTTAAGATAGCCTCCGGCCCGACCGTTCCGGTTCCCATAAAACGTACCGCGATGGAATTCGTCTCCTCCGGGAGCGCGGCGTCAGCGGCGTCGCGACCGGGGGAAGCGGCAGGGTTTTCTTGAAAACGGGGTTTATAAGCGGAAACGTTTGTTGCGGCGAGGGCGTAAGACATGATTTGCATTTTCCTCTGCGAGCGGCTTCGCTTGAACGAAACAAAATCGGGTTTTTGTTTGTTCTGCATATAAAGCGCCGCAATCGTCAGGGAAACGCCCGCGCCATTACGTTCCTTCTCTCCATTCCTACCAAGGAAGGTCGCCGACCCGGTTTTGCCGTGATTTCCAACTTGACGGATTGGGGAGGCGACAAAGAAAGTAATCCGTAGCGGCGCGGATTGCGCGGCGCGAAGCGGGTACACTACCGTTAGAACAAACGCGGCGCTGCGGTCCCGATCCCGCGTTGGGTTTTCTCCTTTGTCCAAAGCGCAACGGTCGTGTCACAGCGGCGGCGTTTTTTTGCGTTTTGCAGTCGTGACGGAAAACGGCGATGAGGCCGTTTTGATCGGAAAGTCGAAGGACGATTTATTGGAGTGAGCGTATTACGGCAGTGGAAATCGCGTCTTGGCATCGGGGCCGGAAATGCGGAATCGGGAAACGCGCCTGAACCGGAGCAAGGCGGCGTCGGGGCGCAGAAACGCGTCAGCGACGCCGTCCCGCCCGCAGGAGCGGACGAGGCCACTCTTACGGAACTGGCGCGCGGCGGTAATCGCGCCGCGTTTGACCGGCTAATTTTGACGTACGACGGGCAGTTGCGGGGGTTTCTTTTGCGCCGGGTCGGTCAGAGCGCATCGGTTGACGATCTGGCGCAGGATGTCTGGCTTGCCGGGTGGCTTGCGATGCCGCGCTTTCAAAAGCGCTCATCGTTTCGGACGTGGCTGTTCTCTATCGCGGTCAACAAATGCATGGATCACCACCGCGCGCAGGGACGCCACGGCGGGACGCCGCTCTCGCTCGATGACAGCGGCTTGGCGGAGCGCCCGGATGGATTGCGCTCGCCCGAAGAATTGTACGCCGCCGCCGAACTACGGGAAACCGTTCGCGGTTTGATCGAAACGCTTCCTCCGCCGCAACGCGAGGTTTTGGATTTATATTATTACGCGGAACTTACATTGCCGGAGATAGCGCAGGCTCTTCACCGCAACCTGAACACGGTGAAATACCAGTTTTATCGCGCCCATGATTTGGTGGGGCAGGCCTTGAGTCAGCGCGAGGTCGTAAACAATGGGGCGATGACATCATCGCCGCCGCCCGTCGCCGCCCCGGCGAAAACGCTTCGGCCCAAAGCCGGAATGTAGTCTTTTTTACTTTTTAATTTCTTATGTGCGACACGCCGAAACAGTTTTACGCTCATGGCTTGCTCTGAATTTGATCAGAATATATTATTACTTCAGCACGATGCCTTAACCGGCTTCCAGCGCTTGCGGACGCTCGTTCACACGCGCGCTTGCCCGCAGTGCAAAGAACGAAGCGCGCAGTTTGCGCGGGTCTCGTCGCTGATGGCGGATGCGATACGGCAACACGAGTTACCGCCCCGCGCCTTCGGCGCTCAGACGCGCACAAAAACCGCGCCGCCGCGTCGCCGCGCCGCCGCGCCGCCGCTTTACGCGCGACCGCGCCCTGCGTTTACCCTTATGTTTGCGATATTTGCGGTTGTTGTCGCGCTTGCCGCGAGCGTTTACCGCGCCACCGCGCTTGCGCCAAGCTACGATGCGGAAACTACCACAGCTACCGGCGCGGAAGCGTGTCCGCCCTGAAGACCGTCGCCACACTTTAACGCCCCGAGAGCGGTATCAGCGTTATTCCCATTTCAAGCCGTTTCGCTAACGTAGATGCTCCTGAACCCTTATGAACTCGCAGAATCCTATGCCGGAAACACCTGAACGTTTGGCGCGTGATTTCACCGCGCCCGCCGGTGACCCGTCAAACCGCCACCGACGTTTACTCTACGCCGCAACGCCCTTCGTTTTGCTGGTCGTTATTACCGGGGCTATGCGCTTTGTCGCCGGAACCGATGCCGCCGACACTGAGCAGTCCAGACGGTTTATGTCACAACCCGTGCAAACCACGACAGATTTCCCAAAATCGTCCAGCGGTCAATCCGGCGGCGCTCAGCCTTCTCGCGTCGCGGATATGTCCACCGCAAAACGGGTGACAAACGCGGTTAGCGGTCAACTGAATGCGATTCAAAGCGGGGATTTCAAAGCGGCGTTGGTGTACGCCACGCCGGAAACGCGCCACAGCGTTTCGCCGGACGCTTTCGCGCAGATGATCCAGCGCGGGTATCGCCCGATGTTGCGAGCGTCGAAGACCGAATTCGGGCCGGTTCGCGTATCGGAAGATTCGGCGATGGTGACCGTTATATTAAAACCCGCAAGCGGCGCGCAAACCCTGTACCGTTATCTTTTGTCCTTGAGCGATGATAAAAGAACGTGGTTTGTTTCCGGCGTTAGCGAAGACATAGTCCCGGGTATCGGCGATCCCAACTACTCGATTCCAGGACCGCCGCCGGATGCGGGCCGCATGCCGATGCGCCGCCCCTTTTAACAAACGCGCGGCGCGGCGACAACACGGTTCCGGTTTACGAAAGCGGCGTTTTGCGTTGTTTCATCCGCCGCTCCGTATTTTAGTCTTGTCGCCCTGGGTATAACTCGGATATGGATCATCAGCCGGATTTAGATTGGACCGCCCTGGTTGCGGATCGCAAAATCAAAGAAGCGATCGATGCAGGCGAGTTCGACGATTTGGAAGGTAAAGGGAAGCCGCTTGATTTGGAGCCGGACCCGTTCACGCCGCTTCACCTGCGGGTCGCGAACCGCGTCCTCAAAAACGCGCGCGCCCTTCCCGAATGGCTTCAAATCGAAAAAGACATCGAGCGCGAACATGCGGGCGTCGCACCGTACCGCGAACGCATGTTTCGCGCCCTGCGCGCGGCCCGAAACCGCGACGCGCGCGATCGTATCGCCGCGCAGTTCCGCGCGGAATACCGCGAACGCGTGGATCTCGTCAACACAATGATCTTGAAGTACGGGTTTGTCGCGCCGCCCGCCGCACAGCGTCCTTTCCCGCCCTTCAACCTTCGCGCCGAGATGGCGCGCCTTGATGCCGACATCGCCGCCGCGCTCGCCGCCGCCCCCACCCCGCCCCGCGCCTCCTGAAAAACGGAATAACGCCCGCGCGCCCGGCCCTCATAAGCCGTTAAAGGTTACCAAGCCGCGCATTGCGGGTACGTTTGCAAAGTCGCGCGCGCGCTTGAGCGGGGCGGCGCCGGTCATTCCCTTATGAACAAATCCCCCTTGCGCATCTCCTTCGTTTTTGCGGTTGCGGCAGTCCCGTTGTTTTCGGCTTCCGCGCACGCCCAGGCAACCACGGGCCAGACAGCGTCGGCGATAGCCGCAACCGCGCCGCAAGCGAAAAACGCGCCCGGTCAAGCGCGGCGTTTGCCGTCGTCCGCGCTTCCCATTTTGGAGCGCGCTCGCGCGGGATGCGAGGTCGCCCGCCGGGGACGCGCGGCGGCGGCGCCGGAAGCGCGCCCCTCGTATCGCGAAGCGGAAAACGCGTTTAGCCGCCTTCTTGCGTCGGCGGGCCTGCTTCGGAATGACGCGAAAGCCGCCGCGCCCGGGGTAGCCGCCGCGACTACCGAGCAAAGCGCGGCGGATATTCGCGCCCTGAAATCGCTCGCCAAGCGCGCGCCGTTCGGCGAGGCCGGTTTTTGGAATCGCGCCGCCGAACTGTACGCCTCGGGCGCGCGGTCCTTGCTCACCGCGCAACTCCGCGACGCCCTTTTCGCGCCATCAAACGGCAACGAAACCGCGATGGAGAGTGACCGCCCGACGGTGATATTGGAAGGCTCGGCGGAGCGTTAGCGACATAGCGGGACGCTGGTTGAAGAGGCCCCCTAACCCCCATTATTGGGGGTTTAGGGGGCCTCTTCAACCAGCGTCCCGCTACGCGGCTTCAGGGGCCACGTGCGACCGGCTGATCGGACGCCAGCGGGCTTCCAATCGGCGCACCAAAAACGTGAGCGGAAGCGTCATCGCAAGGTACAAAAGCGCGACCGCAAGGTAAATCGTGGTCGGCGAGCCGCTGTTGGTTGCGATCTCCTTGCCCGCCCGCATTAACTCCGACAGCGCGACCACGGAGACGAGCGACGAATCCTTCAGAAGCGCGACCGCTTCGTTGGTGAGCGGCGGAAGAACGCGGCGAACCGTTTGCGGCAGGATCACAAAGCGCATCGCCTGTGACTGCGTCATGCCAAGCGAGCGGGCGGCCTCCATCTGTCCGACCTCGATGCTCTCGATGCCGCCCCGGAATATCTCGGAAACGTACGCGCCCGCATTCAAACTGAGCGCCAGCAAACCGGCAAGAAACGCGGGAAGCGAGATGCCCGCCGCGAAAACAAAGTAGATAACATAGATCTGCATCAAAAGCGGCGTGCCGCGCACGGCCTCGACATACGTTGCGGCGACAACGCGAAGCGGCGCGAACGGCGTCATCCGGGCGAGCGCAATGAGAAGGCCGAGCGGAACGCCCAAAAGAAGTGTGAGAAGCGTGAGCCAAAGCGTCAGGCCCGCGCCGCGAAGCAATTTGGGAAGCGACTCACGCAAAATATCCCAACGAATAGTCAAGGCGGAGCCGCTCGCCGCGCTCGCTCCCGCATCATCCGCGCCCGGACGCGCCACGGCCCCGGCTACGGCGCCAAGCGTTTTCGCGCCCGCTGCACTTATCTCGGCGGGGATCGGCGTGCCGTCTTTTTGCGCCGCGTCCAAACGCGCGATTATGCCCGTTGTGACCGGCTCGAACATCCATTTCTGGTAGATGCGGGCGTAGCGTCCATCCGCGATAATCCGATCCAGCGCGGCGTTCACGGCCCCAATCAGATCACGCGCATCGCGGCGACCGACTACGCCGATATTTTCCTGCACGAATGGCGTGGTCGAGGCGAGTTCGATCTCCGGGTAGCCTTTTCGGATCATCTCGGCGAGCGCGGGCAAGTCGCCCACGGCGGCGTCGGCGCGCTTGTTGCGAACCTCTAAAAGCGCGTCCTGCATCTGGTCGAAGCGGCGGATACGGTCTTTGGGCAGTCCGCGCTTTTCCATCGCAAACTGGCCCGTGGTTTCCTGCTGAACCGCAATGATGCGGTTTTGCGCGAGCAGGTCGTCCGGCCCGCTGATCGTGGTTTCGCCCTTGCGCCGCGCGATCACCTGGCCGGACAAAAAGTACGGGCGCGAAAATGCGTTTCCTTTTTTGCGCTCGCCTGTAATGGTCACGCTTGACATGACCAGATCGCACTTGCCCGTTTCCAGCGACGCCAGCACGCCCGCCCATTCCATCGGGAGCCACCGGACCTTGACGCCCATCTCGCGCGCGATTTCATCCCCGACCTCGATGTCGAAGCCGACCAGTTTATCGCCCGCATCGTTTTCCTTGAACTCGAACGGCGGGTACGTCGCATCGGTTGCGATGATAAGTTCTCGGTTCGCCCGGACGCGCCGCAAGCCATCGTCGGCGCGTACGGGACCGGCGACGGCAATGGCGAAGAGTGAAGCGACCACAAGAACCAAGCGGAAACGAGCGGCGAAGCGGAAAGAACGGGCTAACGAAATCACGGAAACGCTCCTGCGATTGTTTTGGGGTATAAAAAGGGCTACACGGCGAGAATCCAAACCGTGTCGGCGTTCGCAATGACGCGTTCTTATTCGACAAAAGCGCGCGGTTCTCCTGAAAAGCGGTGATCCGGGAGGCGCGCCCCATGCGCTTGCTAACAACCGCTTGCTCCTGCGCCCTTTCCTTCTTGCGCTTCCCGTGTAAAGGTTTTATCCGCTATGCCAATGATGTCAACGAAGCGCGCTGGGGCCGTGCGAAGCCGCCGCGCCGCCCACGCAACTCCTTCTTCGCGCAATCGGTTCTTGCGAGCGGGCTTTCCGCCCCGACCGCGATGGAGTGGTCGCCGGACGGTCGGCTTTTTGTGTGTCAACAAGGCGGCGCGCTTCGCATCATCAAGAACGGGCAGCTTCTTGCGCAACCCGCGCTGAATCTGCAAAGCGTGGTCAACTCGGCGGGCGAGCGCGGCCTGCTCGGTGTTACATTCGCCCCCGACTTCGCGCAAAACCAATGGATCTACGTTTACTATACGGTGGGCGCGTCGCCGATTCATAACCGCGTGAGCCGTTTCGCCCTGAGCGGCGATGTCGCAAATGTCGCCTCGGAAGCCGTTCTCCTGGATATAGATCCGCTGTCCGACGCGACGAACCACAACGGCGGCGCGATCCACTTTGGGCCGGACGGCAAACTCTATATCGCGGTCGGCGAGAACGCCAATCCGGTCAACGCGCAAACGCTGACAAACCGTTCGGGGAAACTTCTTCGTATCAACCGGGACGGCTCGATCCCCGCCGATAACCCGTTCTTTAGCGCGGCGACCGGGCCGAACCGCGCGATCTGGGCATTAGGTTTGCGGAATCCTTACACGTTCGCGTTTCAGCCGGGCGGCAAGCGTTTGTTTATCAACGATGTCGGGAAGAACGCTTGGGAGGAAATCAACGACGGCTACGCGGGCGTCAACTACGGCTGGCCCAATTCGGAAGGGCTGGGCGCGACAAACGGGGCGCGCAATCCGCTTTTGGCGTACCCGCACGGCGGCGGAAGCGATCAGGGCTTCGCGGTCACGGGCGGCGCGTTTTACAATCCCGCCCAGCCCAATTTTCCTGCGCAATATGTGGGCGGCTACTTCTACGCCGATTTCGCCAACAACTGGGTGCGCTTCATGGATGTTCGCGGCGGCAATGCGTCATCGCCGTTTGCGACCGACATGGGAAACCCGGTGGATCTCAAGGTCGGGCCGGACGGCGCGGTTTACGCGCTGTCACGCGCGAGTAACAGCGTTATCCGCATCGCGCATGCCGCGGACTACCACTACTCGGCAACCGATCTTGACACCAGCGTCCAGGACAACCAAACCCGTCTTTTGCTTCAATCGAAAAGCGGCGACGCCGCCCTTTATCGGGTCAATGACGCCGCTCCAGGAACCATCCTGAACACGCTCGATGTTGCGCCCGTCGCCGGGTACCTGCCGGTCGGCGTCGCCGTCACAAGCGACGGAGCCACGCGCCTGCTTCGCGCGAGCGCGGACGGGATTGCGCGCGTCGACGTTTACGATGCGGGCCTTGCGCCGCAAACGGCGGTCACCATCGCGCCGGTAGGATTTACGCCGACCGCGATCAGCGGCGCCCCGACCGGCTCGGATTGGCGCTTGCTATGGACGAACTACCGATGAAACAATTTCGCCGTGTGGGGCTTCAACAGCAGCGCGGGCGCGCTGATCTCGAACCGCACGTTTAGCGCGCCGGTGGGCTGGAGCGCGAAAACCGTCACGCAAGGGCCGGACAACAGAACGTATCTTTTGCCCGTTCACAATGACAAGCGCGCGTATCTTTGGCGTTTGGGCGCGGATCTGTTGATCGAGAAAGCCACTCTCTACGGCCCGTTCGCCGGTTATCAGGCCGTTGATCTTGCAGGGGAATCGGCGAACCTGCGCTTATTGTGGGCGCTCGATGACGGGCGAGCGGCGGTTTGGTTCGTGAACGGCGAAGGCGCAAACGTTGCAGGTCAACTGTTTACCGGCGCGGGCTACGCGCCGCGTCGTGTTTCGGTGGGCGATGCGGACGGCAAAACGCGCCTTCTTTGGAACGGCGAAACGGGAAACTCCGCTCTTTGGCTTATCCGAAACGATCTGTCGCTGGACACCATCGGCGTGTTCGGGCCGCGCTAAAGTTCGTTGGTCGCCGCCGCTTCTCGTTTCCGGTTGCGCTAAGCGGGACGCGTGACCGGAAACGACAAGCGGCGACAAAATAACCGCAGGAAGCCGCTGGTTCCACGCGGTACTATATCCGTAAATGACAAAACGTGCTGTACTTTTGACCGGCGCCGGGGGCGTGATCGGGCGCGAACTAACGGCGGGTTGGGGCGACCGGTTTGATCTGCGGCTTTTGGACCGAAACCCCATTGAGGGACGTCCCGACGCTCTTGTCGCCGATCTTCAGGATTTCGAGGCGATGAAGCGGGCGATGGAGGGCGTGGAAACCGTGGTTCACCTCGCGGCCCAACCCACTGACGCTCCGTTTGTGGATGTGTTGGTGCCAAACAACGTGGTCGGCATGTACCACGCGCTGGAAGCCGCGCACCTTGCGGGCGTCAAGCGGTTCGTGTTCGCGTCCACGGTGCAGGCGTTTGACCGCTACCCGCGCGACAAAACCGTGACGGAAACCGATCTGCCGCGTCCGATAACCCTGTACGGCGCGACCAAAGCCCTCGGTGAAACAATGGGACGCTGGTACCGCGACAAGCACGGTATGGAATTTATCGCGGTCCGTATCGGCTGGTTTATGCTGTACGACTGCCCGTACCTGATGGACCGGAACAACAAAGGCCGCGCTATCTGGCTGTCGCCGCGCGACGCGGTCGGGTTGTTCGCCCGCGCCATCGAGATTGACCCGCTCCCGGACGGCTACGCGCTCGTGTTCGCGACATCGAAAACCAATTTCGAGCGGCTAAGCCTCACGCCCGCCCGCGAGATTTTAGGCTACGAGCCGCAGGACGACCTGACGAAACTCTACCCCGCCCCGGAAGGCGGCTGGTAATTGCCACGTTGCCTAAGATCGCAGTTCTACTTTTAGATAAGCGCGCCCATGAACAAGGCTTAGTTATGGAGGAGAAACAAAGATGAACTTGCGAACGTTTGAGGAATTTTTGCAAACCGATCTTCGCGATGATTTGAACGATCCTGAGTTCGTCCTCGGTTACTTACAGGCGTCCCTTGAGGAAGCGCAGGCCCATAATGACATCGGCGTTTTCTTCTTGGCATTGCGGGATGTGGCGCAGGCGCACGGGGCGGTAGAGGAAAATGCCGGAAGCGTAGGAGAAACAAGCGGTTTGTTGTTCGAGACGCTCTCGGATAGGAACAACCCAGAATTTGCCACCGTAATCCGTCTTCTTTCCACGTTGGGAATGGAGCTACAAGTGGCGGCGCACACAAGCAAGCCCGTCAAAAAAAGGGCGGCGAAGAATAACCGAGCAAGCGAGCGCGAAAGAACCACGGCTTAATGCGAAACGCCGCCATTCCTCGTCGCGTTGTTCGCGCTGTTATCGTCGCCACAACGGTTGTCGGTCTTGTTGCGCCCGTTTCCGTGGCGGCGAATCCGGTTCCGCGCCCGCCCAGCCTCCTTCCTGATACCACATCGCCGAGCAAAAAGTACGGCGTTGCGTGGGATCTTCCCGGCACGAGCGTAAATTGGTCGTTTCTTGCGAGCAGGACGGCTTCCAATGCTGGTGATACGGTTTACGAAGCCTATCACAACTCACTTGGTCTTGACGATAGTAATGCCGCGAATTACATTATCCGTTTGAAGGATGGCAAAAGTTTAGGGAAAATTATCGGCGTCCACGATTGGAAGACGGGCGAGTTCGGACTGAATCACTCCGTTCTTGATTTACACTGGTCTTCAAACGAACAGGTAGTCGTTGTCGTTTGGGATGGAAAATGGGACTGGCGGGAGATAACGGTTTTGCGACTTAACAGCGCAGGCGACCGTATAGCAAGGCAATTTCGCATCGGGGCGCAAGTAGAGCGTGACGCCCGCCGCGCCGCCGCACGCAGGTTTGTAGCGGCGTACCGCCGAGGCGAAGAAACATACGCCGCCGCCGAGGTAAGTAATGTGCGTTTGGCAAACGCAGAAACGTTGACTGCTGACGTAACGCTGTACCGCCCCAAGTGGGATGGAGCGAGAATAACAACACACTTGACGTACCGCCTACAGCGAAGCGCTCCCCCGCGCCTCGTTCGCGTTGTCGCGGTCAAGTGGACGGAAGTTTGGAAAGATTAAAAGTCTAAGTTCAGGATTAAGGAAGTAAAAACCATTTGAAAACCGCCCACGTATTACCGGAAGACCTGCCCGGCGTTATCACCCCAAGCGCGCTGGAGCAGGCGCATATCGCGTTCGCGAGCGAGCCGCGCAACCGCATGGCGCGCAACGCCGTCACGAAAACCTCGGTTCACGCCGTCGCCCTGAACCGCGACGCCGTCACGCGCCACGACCATACGTTCAGTCATACGGTCAAGGCGGGCAAGGCGACCTCGCAAAACTCATCGGGAAGATGTTGGATGTTCGCCGGGCTGAACCTGTTCCGCACCCACGCCGCGACGGTTTTGAATGTTGAGGAGTTCGAGCTGTCGCAGGCGTACCAGATGTTCTGGGACAAACTGGAAAAGGCGAACTACTTTTTAGAGTCCGTTCTGCAAACCGCCGATGAACCCGCCGACGGACGTCTGGTGTCGTTCCTGATGCAAACGCCGCTTCAGGACGGCGGGCAGTGGGATATGTTCGTTAACCTCGTTGAAAAGTACGGCGTGGTTCCGAAATCCGCGATGCCGGAAACCGAATCGTCGTCCTCGTCCCGGCTGATGAACGGCATGATCACGGCGAAACTGCGCGAGTACGCGAGCGTTCTGCGCGCGGCCCACAAAAGCGGAACCGACCGCGCCGCATTATCCGCGCGTAAAACCGAGATGATCGAGGAGGTGTACCGGATGCTTGCCATACACCTGGGCGAGCCGCCAACCTCGTTTGAGTGGCAATGGCGCGACAAGGACAAAAACTTCCGGCGCGACGGCGTTCTCACCCCGCACGAGTTCCGCGAAAAATATGTCCCCGCTGATCTCGGCGATATGGTATGCCTTATCCACTGCCCGCAGGACACCAAAAAATATAATGCCCTGTACACCGTGGAGTATCTGGGCAATGTGGTCGGCGGCGAGCCGACCCGCTATCTCAATGTCCCGCTGGATGTTCTGAAAGCCGCGACCCTCGCGCAGGTCAAGGACGAAAAGCCTGTCTGGTTCGGGTGCGATGTGGGCAAGATGTTCGACCGCGACTTGGGCCTGATGGACCTGGACGTGTTCGAGTACGATCTGGTCTACGGTACATCGCTTGGCATGAACAAGGCCGAGCGCCTGGACTACGGACAATCACTGATGACGCACGCGATGGTTCTGACCGGCGTAGACATAGACGATGCGACCGGAACCGCGCGCAAGTGGCGGGTCGAAAACTCGTGGGGCGACAAGGTCGGCGACAAGGGCTTTATGGTGATGACGGACCCGTGGTTCGATGAGTACCTGTACGAGGTTGTGGTCGAAAAACGTTATGTCCCCGCCGATGTTCTCGCCCTCTTAGAAACCGAACCCATTCCACTTCACCCGTGGGACCCCATGGGATCGCTCGCCGCCTCAGAGTAGGCTCGTTTGGTCGCCTGTCTTGGCGGGGGCGTCTACGTTGCGGAGGGCTAAAT
>CAXUMS010000048.1:10535-29067 GCA_964252165.1 uncultured Armatimonadaceae bacterium | reverse complement strand
GTTCAGAAACCATAAACCTAATCTACCCTGACAACATCACAAGAGCCACGACCCAGTACTATAGTGTCCGTATTCTTATGTTAAGAAGTCATTAAATTTATATTAAATTTTTTCGGTTTTTTATGCGTTCTTTACGAACCCCATGCGCCGATAGTCGCTTTTTCGGGCGCGGTTTGCCCCAGCGTACGCTGTTCCTGTTCATTGATCAGGCGCGCGCCCCGCTCAAACGTGAGATAGGCGAACGCCCACTGGAGCAGAACCGACGCGCGGTTGCGAAATCCGACCAGAAACATAAGGTGGACGAACAGCCACAAAAGCCACGCGAACAAACCGGAAACGCGCAGAAAGCCGAAGTCGGCGATGGCTTTGCCTCTGCCGATAACCGCCAGATTGCCTTTGTTCCAGTAATGGAACGGTTCGGTTCCCTCGCGGTACAGGCTGTGCGTGATGTTCTTGGCGACCTGATCCCCCATCTGCATCGCGGCGGGCGCGACCGCGGGAACCGGTGAGCCGTCTTTGTTTTTAACGGCGGCAAGATCGCCCGCGACGAAAATATTGGCGTGGCCCGGCACGGATAGATCGGGTTCCACGATCACGCGGCCCGCCTTGTCGAGCGGAACGCCGAGCGATTTCACAATCGGCGATGCGGCGTTGCCCGCGCCCCAGATAATCGTCTCGGTTGGAATCGTGTCGCCGTTCTTGAGGTACACGCATCCCTCTTCCAACTTCGCAACCGGCGCGCCCACACGGATCTCCACTCCCAACCTTTCTAAATCTTGTTTGGCTTTTTCGGCAAGGTTTTCCGGGAACGCGGACAAAATACGAGGCAGGGCTTCGATCAGGATAACGCGCGCGTCGCGGGTGTCGAAGTTGCGGAAGTCACTACGAAGCGCGCGGCGGGCGATCTCAGGAAGCGTCCCGGCAAGCTCGCAACCCGTCGGCCCAGCCCCGATAATCACGAATGTCAGGGCGGCGCGTCTTTCCTCGTCGGTTTGGGCCATTTCGGCCCGCTCAAAGGCGAGCAAAAACCGCTGACGAATCTCGGTTGCGTCCGCGATAGATTTCAGGCCCGGCGCGATAGGCTCCCATTCGTCGTGGCCGAAGTACGAATGGCGCGCCCCGGTTGCGATAACCAGATAATCGAATGGGATCTCGTGCGGATCGTCCTCGTTGTCCGGTCCGCTTTCGCGCACGAGAACCACGCCCCGTGCGGCGTCAATCTCCTTGACCTCGGCGAGCAGAACACGGGCGTTTTTTTGCTTGCGGAGCAGGTGACGGATCGGGGCGGTAATATCGGTGGGCGCGAGCGCGGCGGTCGCGACCTGATACAAAAGCGGCTGAAACAGGTGGTGGTTGGTGCGGTCTATAACGGTAATATCCGCCGGGACGCCGCGAAGTCCCCGCGCCGCGTTCAGCCCGGCGAACCCGCCGCCCAGGATAACAATGCGCGGACGGCCCGACGCCGCTTCGTGTTTGTCGCTTGCCGTACCTGATAATTTGTCTTTCGTTGTTTTCGCCATTCTCATGTTGCTGCCGTTATCGCTTTCGTGCGCGTCGCTTGTAGCGCCTTCGCCCCTGTTTTCTGCGCCGTTGCAGCCCACAATTATGGTACCCCTCGCGGCGCAACCATTGGCGGGACAAACGCCGCGAACTGGGTTTACAAATCGTTTCTTTACAAGTATAGTCCGCAACGATTATAATCATTAAAGATATGCGGGCGAAAACATTGGCGATAAAGCCCGTAGCCGTATCGGCGGCGACAGCGGCGACAGACGAGGCGCAACCCGGCGACAAGGCGGTTTGGGTTTGCGACAAACTCGACGCCGAGTACGGCGCGCTCGAATGGCGCTCGCACGGCGAGCCGCTGGGCGCGCTGGTGATGACGATTTTATCCCAGCACACATCGGATACGAACAGCGAGCGCGCCTACGACAGCTTGCGCCGAGCGTACCCGACATGGGACAAGGCGCGCGAGGCGCAAGTTACCGCGATTGCGGACGCGATCCGAAACGGCGGGCTTGCGGACGCCAAAGCGCCGCGCATCAAGAATGTTCTGGAGCGGATTTACGCCACGACCGGCGCGACACATCTCGACTTTTTGGACGCAATGCCCACCGACGAGGCCAAAGCGTACCTGCTCGGTTTTCACGGCGTCGGCCCGAAAACAATGGCGTGTGTGCTGATGTTTTCGCTGTGTCGCCCCGTTTTGCCGGTGGACACGCACGTTTTCCGGGTTTCGCACCGGCTGGGGCTGATCCCAAAGCGGCTGGGCGAGGCCAAAGCGCACGATGCATTGCAAGCGCAACTGCCGTCCGAACGGGTATACGCTTTTCATGTACACATGATCCGGCACGGGCGCCGGGTGTGCATCGCCGGGCGGCCCCGGTGCGGCGCGTGCGTTCTGCGCGACCGGTGCGATTACTTCCAAAGCGGCGCGGCGGAAGCGGACGCCCCGGCGAAAACCGAAGCGCGAAACGTGGCGTCGAAGTCGTTGCACGGTTTGCCAATAGCATCCGGCGGGGACGTAAACGCGGCAAAATCCGTATAACGGATGGGGATAGAAAACCCGGTTCCTTAAGAGGAACGTGGGTGTGGAGTTGATAATGAGCCTTTACGACCATACGACAAGCGGCGGCGCCGTTAACGAAGACGCGGCGGAGATTGTGGTAACCGTCGCGGTTTACGCCGCGCCGGACCGGATGACTGCCGAGGTGGTGCGAGGCGCGCTTGAAGGGGAAGGTATTTACGCCGTGATCGGCGAACAGGTCGCGGACGCCTACGCGGGCGCGCTTGCCGTTGGCGAGAGTTTTTGGGGCGAGGTGCGCGTTCGGGCGGATCAGGAAACCGAGGCCCGCGCGGTTCTCGCCGATTTTGACAGCGGGGCGCGCTCCGCCTCCGGCGTGTCCGATGCGGAATTAACCGCACAGGCCGAGACCGCTTCCGACCCGGAAGTGTAAACGAAATTCAACCATGAAAAACAATTTTTGGGGCGCAACCATCGCCATCGCCGCTTTGGCGTTTGCGGTTCCTGTTTCGGGCGCGCACGCGCAGGCTCTTAAAATTTCGCGCGCGAGTATCGCTAAAATCGCCTCGTTCAAGGTGGTTAGCACGCTTGCGCCCAAAGGCGGTTTGAAGACAACGCAGACATATGCGGTCCAAGTAAAGGGAAGCAAAGCCCGGCTCGATTACAGCGACCCGAATTTGGGCGATGTTTCCTATATCGCGGGCGATAAAGGCGTGTTTTTGTACTTGCCCGGCAACCAAACCGCGACCAAGCAAGGCATCGCGGGCGGCGTTGAGGGCGCGCTCCGGTACGCCTTTGGCGAGGCGAACAATCAACTAAAAACCGCAAAGAAGATCGGGGTGGCGACGGTTTCCGGGCAAAAAACCGATGTGTATAAAGACGCCAAAACCGGAACCACGATTTACGTGAGCCGGACGCCCGGATTTCGATTGCCGGTGAAAACGGTTTTGTCGAATGTGGGCGGAACACGGACACTGCTCGTCACGGCTATCAAACTGAACGGCTCGATTCCCGATGCGCGGTTCACGGTTCCGGCGGGAACTCAGATTATTACGTCCCAAGGCGGCGCGATGTCCGCACCGACCCTGCAATAAAAGGTAAGGCGTCACGCGGCTCAAACGGTATTAACGGTATTAAGGAAGATGAAAAACGACATGAAGCGACAAATATCAACGAAAAAAGCGGGCGGCGGCGGCGCGGGGCGCCCCGTACGTTTCGCGGCGGTTGCGGGCCTTGCGGTTGCGGGCGGCGTCATCGCGACCGGCGCGGCTTTGCCGGTAGCGGCGCGCGCGCAGGTTCCGTTTCAGGTTCAGCGACCTGAAAACGGCGCGACCGTGCGGGAAACGGTTCGTATCCGTATCCCGCGCTCCGCGCTCGGGGCGGATACGAAATATCTTTCGCTCTCGATTGACAACCGGTTTCGCGCCGCGGTCGCCGTGCCGGACCGCACCCCAACCGGCAAGGCCGTGGTTACGCCGCGCGTGTCGTCGGATAACAGTTCCGTGACGCTACTCTGGGACACGAAAGCGCCAGACACAGTCACGCCTAATTTGTCCGATGAACAGCGCATCACCCGCGACGGTAGCCATGTTATCGAGGTGGTCGCGCAAAGTCAGGACGGCAAACGCTTGGGACGGCAAACGATTACCGTCAACGTCAACAATAAAGGCGGCTTCAGCATTCCCTCCGAAGGCGTCGCGTTTAACTACCAGTTCCGTGTCGGCGATACCACCGCGTACAAGCAAACCACCCAAGTTGACTACATCACCGATGGAAGCGTAGCGACGCAAACCCAGAGCCAGCCCACTTTTGGCGGCTTTGGCGGCGGGGGAGGCTTTGGCGGGGGAGGCGGTGCGATGATGGGGGGCGGTCCGCCCCCCGGTTACGCTGGCGGCGGCGGACGCGGCGGCCCGCCTCCCGGTTACATGAATGGCGGCGGAGG
Source organism: uncultured Armatimonadaceae bacterium (assembly GCA_964252165.1). Classification (GTDB taxonomy): domain Bacteria; phylum Armatimonadota; class Armatimonadia; order Armatimonadales; family Armatimonadaceae; genus CAXUMS01. The sequence goes on along the minus strand of CAXUMS010000048.1, from coordinate 24,601 downwards.
ACGCGGAGGACGCGGAGGACGCGGAGGACGCGGCGGCGGCCAAGGGGACCCGGGCGGCGGTCCGCCTCCCGGCTACGGCGGCGGGGGCGGCGGTTACACCCCCTCTGCGCAACCTTCCGGTCCAGTTAATATCTCGGTTCAAACCGTGAACGCAAGCTACGAGCGCACTGTGGAAGATTACCTGAGCAACGACGGGGCGTACTTCCTGCGCGACCGCGTTCAGGACGGCTCGATTGTCAGCGCATCGGGCGGAGCCACGTTTCTGAACAATGTCTACCTGTTCAAGTCGCGCTACCGCACCGTCGCGCCGTCCGGCACCCTAATCAACTACGGCGTGGCGTCGGCGTCGAAACCGGGCGCATATGTTGCGCTTCCCATCATCAATCTGGGCGGCGGGCGACGGCGCATCGGAAGCAAATGGACCACGTCCACGCCGGTTCTTCTCGAATGGGCGACGCTGGATAAACCGCCGTATGTTCGGGCGGAAAACACGTTCGAGGGTTTGGAATGGCAGGATGGCTACCAGACCGCGCGCGTTCGGCAAACCTATAAAGGCAAAGCCGATATTCCGCTTTACGGCGGCGCGGGCGTGATGAAGGGGGCGGATGTAGATATGGACCGGATTGTTTGGTTCAGCTACAAGGCGGGCAAGGTGATCCGCTCGGAAACCACGACGCTGGTGTCCGGCAACGCCCCGTCAGATGTTCTGTCGGCGATGGTGCCGGGCGCAAGCTTCGGCGGCGGACAGGGCCAGGGCGCGCCGGTGGGCGCGGGCTTCGGCGGCGGCGGGTTCGGCGACGAGCCGGGCGGCGGCGGCGGGTTCGGCAGTTCGCAGACGGTCGAAGCGCCGCGCGTGTCGGCCAAGTTCCGCTCGGTGACCACGGTAACGCTCGCCCCGCCCGCGAAAAGCGCGCAACTGCAAGCGCGCCGGTAACCATCGGGTTACTGTCTTGCCGTTAGCGTCTACTTGGTCGGGAGACTAAATCGCTCAAGCCGCGCGGCTCGCCTTCCAGCGGGGACCAACGCCATGCGTTGGATCAGTTCATTTCAGAAAACGCAAAGTGGCCCGGTTAAACCGCGCAGGCGGTTTAAGCGGGCCACTTTGCGTTTAGCGAATGCCCGGTCCAGCGTTAGGCTGGTCCCCCCTGGAAGAGGGAGCCGCGCGGCTTGAGCGATTTAGTCTCCCGACCAAGTAGACGCTAACGGCAAACCAGCAGGGTGAAAGCGGTATAATTTGGGAAGATGCGGCGTTTAGCAAGGTGAGCCGCGCGTTTTTGCTATGCTTCGACGTAAAAAACAAACCGCCCCCCCGAAATCCACGGATGAGATGGAGTTGGTAGACCATCTTACCGAGTTACGAACGCGCCTGATCCGCGCGGTCGCGTACCTGTTTATCGGTATGGTTATCGCTTACAACCTGACGCCGCAGATTCAGTCGTTGCTGTTGTATCCGCTTACCCCGCTTTTGAAATCCGTTGACGGAAAGTACGTTTTCAAAACCATTCAGGAGGCGTTCTTGCTTAAAATGCAGATCGCCTTTATTTCCGGCCTTGTAATTGGGTTCCCCCTTATCATCAATGAGTTATGGGGATTTATCGCGCCCGCACTGACGCCGGATGAGCGCAAGCCGGTGATTTATCTTGCGCCCTTCTCCGTGTTGTTATTTTTCGCGGGCATTGGAACCGCCTACGCTTGTTTGCCGACCACGTTCGGGTGGATGCTCTCCTTTGTCAAGGAGTCCGGGCCGGAAGCGGAACTGTACCAATCGCCCCAAGATTATCTACTTTTAGTCGTCAAGTTGTTGCTCGCTTTCGGCGTTTCATTCCAGTTGCCGATGATCCTGTTATTTTTGGCGCGCGTCGGCCTGATCACCGCCGACCTGATGACGCATTACTGGCGTCACGCCACCGTCGGGATCGCCGCCGCCGCCGCCATTTTGACGCCGTCAAATGACCCGATCACGATGATGATGATGGCGGTCCCGATGGGCGGGTTGTACATTCTCTCCATCGGTCTGGTGCGCGCGTTCGAGCCTGGCCCTGATGGTAAGCCCTCGGTGACACTGGGGCGCATGGCCCTGGTCGCCCTGATGCCAGTCATTATCTTAGCGGCGGTCGGTTACTGGCTGTGGCGCACGCACGGCGGCAGCGGCGGCTTATAAGGAAAGGACTTATTTTTCTTTGCTTATCGCCAATATTGGCCGCGTCGTTTCCGGCGAGGCTGTGCTGGACAATTATTCCGTGCGGACGCGGAATGGGATAATCGCCGAAGCGGGCGAAGGAGCGGCGTTTGACGCGGGAAGCGACGAACCCATTTTCGACGCGCATGGCTTGACGCTGATGCCCGGCTTTCTGGACGTGCATATCCACGGCGGCGGCGGCGCGGACACGATGGACGCCGGTCCGGACGCCCTGCGGACGATCTGCCGCACCCATGCGCGCCACGGCACGACCGGACTGCTCCTCACCACGATGACGCAAAGCCGCGAGGCGACCACGAACGCCCTGCGCGCCGTGCGCGACGCGTGCGACGCGGGGCCATTGTTTTGCCCGGACGGCGCGCAGGTCCTAGGGGCGCATCTGGAAGGGCCGTACATCTCGCCCGCCAAACCCGGCGCGCAAAGCAAAGAGTTCGTGCGCCCGTACGACGCGGACGAGTTCGCGGTCTGGCTCGAAGCGGCGCGCGGAACGATGAAACGCATCACGCTCGCGCCGGAAGAGCCGAACGCGCACGAACTGATGCGCGCCTGCCAAAGCGCGGGTATCGTTATCTCCCTCGGGCATACCAACGCGACCGCGCCGCAAACCCGCGACGCTATCAAGCGCGGGGCGCGGGCGGCGACGCACCTGTTCAACGCGATGCCGCCGCTCCATCACCGCGATCCCGGCCCGGTTCCCGTCTTCCTCACGGATGAGCGCGTTGGCGTCGAGATTATCGCAGACGGTCACCATGTCGCTCCCGAGGTGATCGCGCTCGCCTACCACGCCAAAGGGCCGAACGGCGTTATCCTGGTCACCGATGCGATGGCGGGCGCGGGCGCGGGCGACGGGGCCTACGATCTGGGCGGGAGCGCGGTCACGGTCGCGAACGGGCGCGCCACCCTCGCCGATGGCACGCTCGCCGGTTCGGTTTTAACCATGGACGCCGCCGTCCGCTTAATGAACCACATCGTCGCCAAACCCGGCGAGACCGATTGGCCCGCCCTCGCTCGTCTCTCGTCCGGCAACGCCGCCGCGCAAATGGGCTGGACCCAAAAAGCCCGCATCGAACCCGGGGCCGACGCGGACTTCGTCCTCGTGGACGACGCTCTCACCGTCCACGTAACCTTCGTCGCCGGACGTTGCGTCCACCAAGCGTAGTTTGGTTGTTATTCGTTTGCGTCTACGTTGTCGTTTGACTAAATCGCTCAAGCCGCGCGGCACCCCTTCCGGGGAGGACCAACCTTACGTTGGATCGGTCATTTCAGAAACGAAAGGTCTCGCTGTTTTTCGACGTGTCGAAAAACAGCGAGACCTTTTGTTTAATAAACATACGGTCAAGCGTTTGGCTTGAGCCGCCCTCGGCTTTGAGAGGGTGCCGCGCGGCATGAGCGATTTAGTCTCACGATAACGTAGACGGTCACGACAAGACGAACTAACCGGTGCTTTGCATCGCGGCGGCGACGCCGGTGATGGATAAGAGGATCGCCTCGCGCCAGGCTTTGGCGGTGTCATCGTCGCTGGGGTTTTCGGCTTCGCGGGCATCGTGGGCGGCGATTAAGGCTACCTGGAGCCGCGAGAGCGGGACCACGGCGGGGTTGCGGAGTTCCACCGTACTGCGGACCACGGGCGCATGGGCGAGCAGGATTTGTTGTTCGGTCACGCGAAGCACGGCTTCTATTGTTCGGGCGTGTTCGGTCGCGATAATGTGGTGGAACCGCTCCCCGATTTCTTTTGGATCGGTTCGGGCGGCGTAGAGGGCGGCGGTCGGCAGATGCGCGCGCACCAGTTCCAACTGCACATTGTCAATGATCGTGCGGAAAAACAGCCAGTCGCGGTACATTTCGGACAGAAGGGCCGCGCGCTCCGGCAGGATATTTGGCGTGTCGTTTCGCGCCCAGTCATCTAATGCGCTTCCCAGCCCGTACCAGCCCGGCACGACATAGCGACTTTGTATCCACGCGAACACCCACGGGATTGCGCGCAGATCATCCACCGACGCCAGTTTTTTACCCGAGCGGGACACGGGCCGAGAGGCGATGGGCAAGCGACTGATGTGTTTGATCGGGGTCGCCTGCGCGTAGAAGATCCAGAAATCGGGGTCGTCGTGGACCATGCGGCGATAGACCGCGCGGGATCGGGCCGCCATATCCGTTAGCGCCTCGGTCCACTCGGACTTTTCCGGCGCGCCGCCCGATACCGCTACTGGCGCGGCGGCAAGCAGGGTCGCCGACACGATCTGCTCCAGGTGCCGGTGCGCGATAGGCGGCAGGCTGTACCGGAACGAGATCACCTCGCCCTGTTCGGTAAACCGGATACGCCCATCGAACGTGCCGGGCGTTTGCGACAAGATCGCCCGCGACGCCCGCCCGCCGCCGCGCCCCACGGTCCCGCCGCGCCCGTGGAAGAACCGAAGCGCGACATGGGCCTCCTTGCAAACGGCGGACAGGCGCGCCTGCGTATCATGGAGCGCCCAGTTCGCCGCTAAGAACCCGCCGTCTTTGGATGAATCCGAGTAGCCGAGCATGATCTCCTGAAAGTTGTTGCGGGCTCCCAGCTGGCGCTTATACTCGGGTTGGGCGAATAGTTTTTCCATCAAAGGCCCGCACCCGTGCAGGTCGTCAATGGTTTCAAAGAGCGGCACGATGTCCAGGTTGCACTGCCACGTGTCGCCGCGCCATCCGGCAAGTCCGGTTTCTTTGGCGAGCAAAAGCGGCTCCAGAATGTCGGACACGCCATGCGTCATCGAGATGATGTAGGTGACCACGCTGTTGGGCGACAAGCGTTTGCGGGCCGCGCGCACCACGTCGAAGACGCGGAGCAGGTTGCGGGTTTCCTCCGAGAGCGGGGCGTCGCGGGGCGCAAGCGGGCGCGGCGAGCGCAACTCGCGGGCGAGAAGCGCGCACTTATCGTCCTCGGAAAGATCGCGGTACGCCGTTCCGTTCGGTTCGGTCACGCCCGCGACCGCGAACAGTTCGCTGATCGCTTTTTCGTGTTCGTCGCTGTGCTGGCGAATATCAAGCGACGCGAGGTGAAAGCCGAACGTTTGCGCTTGAACCGCGAGATTGGCGAGCGCGCCCTCATCGGCGACGGCGGCGGCCCGGTTGCGCCGAAGCGCGCCTCGCACCATTTCGATATCGGCGACAAAATCCGCTTCGCCCTGGTACGCCCACGCCTCGCCCGCGTCGCGGGGCAGATCGTACTCGTCGTCGGGGTTCGACAGAAACGCCATGTTGCGAAGCGTCGCCTTCAGCCGTTCGTGGACAAATAACAGTTTCAGCACGTACGGCTCGGCGATATAGCGCGCTTGCCGTTCGGGCGCAAGCGGAACCTCGGCTTTATCACGCGCGAGCGATTCCCATAACGCATCGTTCTCGGCGACCCGCTTGCCGGACAGCGTCATTTCGCGGCGCAAGCGGTCCACCCGCTCGATAAAAAACTCCAACGCGAGTTTGCGATGTTCCAAAAGCGTTTTCCACGTGACGCCGTGGGTGACATTCGGGTTGCCGTCGCGGTCCCCGCCCACCCACGACCGGTACGTCAGGAACGGCGGGATCGTGAACTCGTGGTCCGGGTACGCGCGGCGCAGGCCCGCGCGCAGGTCGGTGTGAAGCCATGCGACCACATCCACAATCGCGCGCTCGAAAAAGTACAGGGCGTTTCGCGCTTCTTCGGGGACCGTGATTGGGGTCGCCCGCAGTTCATCGGTTTGCCACAGTTCGGTTAATGTGCGCCGAAGTTCGGATTCGGCCTGATCGGCCTCGCCGGAGAGCGGTCTGTCCAGCCGGGGCGAAACCACGCCCGCCGCGCCCGCCGCCCGATCCGCAAGGCATACGGCGACCCGGTTTAGTTTGTCCAGCACGGCCCGCCTACGCGCCTCGGTCGGGTGCGCGGTAAGCGTGGGGCAAATATCAATCTGATGCAGAAGCGCCTGCATCCCATCGGCGGTCAAACCCGCCGCCTTTAAGCGGGTCAGGGCGTCCGTGATGGATTCGGGGCGCGGCTCGCCGGGCCGGGCGGCGTGCCGGGCGCGATTCGCCCGCACGATTTCCTTTTGCTCGGCGGTGTTGAGCAACTGAAACAAAACCGTAAAAGCGCGCAAAAGCCGCTGGGCCGTGCGCGGGTCCGACAACTCGGGCAGGCTCTTGAACAAGTCCGTCGGCTCGTCGCTGTCGTCGTCCCCATCTGCGCTTTCCGCGAGCAAGCGATGGGCGAGGCCCGCCAGATCATCGCCTTCCTGCTCGCGCAACACCTCGCCGAGCATCCGGTCCAGAAGCAAAATGTCGCTCGCGAGCGGCTCGGACAAGCGCGGATACTGTTCCGGCGCAAGTCCAAGAAACGGAAGCGAGGTAGCGGCATCGTTGTCAGCGGAAAGAATAACAGGTTCGGTTTGGGCCATACGCGTATTTTACTCTTAAACCGCGTGCGTTTTGTTCTCGGTTCTTTGTAGTGAAGGACGAAGTTCCCCCACAACAACCGTTTGCGCTACAATAACGTCACGATGGCGGACATAAAGGAAGAACTCGTTTGCGTGTGCGAAAGCGTCTACGACCTGACGCGCGGCAAGCGTTACGCTGTCGTGGCGCGTGACGACGAGAACGGGCAAGTACGGGTTCGTACCGACGGCGGACGCCTTCGTTTGTTTTCGCTTGGCTTGTTCGTAGATACTGGCACTTCCGTCACGCGAGTCGTATCCTGGCGTTTGGACGACCCCATTATCGATGTTCTGAATGGGAGGAACGAGACAAACAACTCGGTGGAAGTATCCATCAAGTTGGACGACGGTTCAACTCGTTGGTGTTTTTTCGTCACGCCTGAACATCTACGTCAACTCCTTGAACCACAGGTTGAAACATCGCCTATCCCCACCTGGTCGGAGGCTCCCGCGATTTACGCAAGTCACATGATAGTCGTCCCCATTTTGACCGAGGAAGTGATCGAGTTTACGCTTTGGTATATGGACCGCCAAAACGAGTTATTCGATCATACGCTACCCATCAAGTATGACGACGAGGACGATACGGATGACGAAAACGACGAAAACGGGGAACAATAACGCGTAACGCCACGCTATCGCCAGGAGTTGTGACTACCTATGTCTGTTCATACCGATGCCGACGACGCCCGGCTCGCCCAACTTGCCGCGCGTCACGGTTGGTTCGAGGCCGTTTTAGAATACGAGTACGGAGAAAAAGGGGCCGACGAGAACGACACGCAAAATGTCGTGCCGGACGCGCTGAACTGGCTTGCGCTTGTGCCGGAGTCCGTTCGCTACGATTTCGATGAGGTCGAGTGCAGTTTGGCGTTTTTCGCGCCAACCGGCGACTACGCTTGCACGGTTTGGGATGCGACCGGCGAGGACGATATTCCGTGGGCGGTTTTCGTCGTGGATGATTACGGCGCGCGCCTGCTACCGGAATACTCGATTTTGGATGTCGAAGCGGACGATGAGGCGATAGACGCGGTTCTCGCCCGCGCCGCCGAGGAACTCCCTGACCGCGCCGAACGCGGCGATTTCAACCGCACCGGAACATCTGTGCCTATTCCCGACTGGCTAATCGCCGAACCCGAACAAGGATAATTCTGACCGTGGACCAACCAACCGACCAAACCGAAACTGTTTTATCGTCCGAGCGCATTTATGAAGGACGCATCATAAACCTGCGCGTGGACACCGTACGCCTTCCGAACGGCAAAACCTCGAAGCGCGAGGTCGTCGAACACGGCGGCGCGGTTGCAATCGTGCCAATGCAGAACGATAATACCGTTCTGCTCGTCCGTCAGTTCCGATTGCCCGCGGGTAAACCGCTCCTGGAAATCCCCGCAGGCGGTATCGAGGACGGCGAGGACCCCGAAGCGTGCGCCCGCCGCGAACTGTCCGAGGAGATCGGGATGACGCCCGGACAACTGATCCCGCTCTTCCAAACCTTCGTCGCGCCCGGCTACACAACCGAGAAAATCTACGGGTTCCTCGCCCTTGACCTGTCCCCCGCGCCGGGCGATCAGGACGAGGACGAGTTCGTCCAAGTCGTGCCGATGCCCCTCGCCGACGCCCTCGCCGCTATCGCCACCGGCGAAATCGAAGACGGCAAAACCGTCTCCGGTCTCGCCCTCGCCGCCCGCTACCTCAAAGAAAAGCAAGAGAGTTGATAGCGAGATAGCAAGAAAGTCAGAGAAGAAGACCCTACGACATCGTCAGGTATGACTTTCTTGCCATCTCGCTATCAACTTTCTTGCTACCCGAAGGGTTCTACGGTTTTAGCGTGTACAGCGAGGCCAAGCCGTCGTAGATTGCGGTGTCTCCGAGTTCTTCTTCGATGCGGAGCAGTTGGTTGTATTTGGCGACCCGGTCGGAGCGGGATGGCGCGCCGGTTTTGATTTGGCCGGCGTTGGTGGCGACCGCGATGTCGGCGATCGTCGCGTCCTCGGTTTCGCCGGAGCGGTGCGAGATAATCGCCGTATAACCCGCGCGCTTCGCCATCTCGATAGAGGCCAGCGTTTCCGTCAAAGTGCCGATCTGATTCACCTTCACCAGAATCGAGTTGCCCAGGCCCTGCTCGATTCCCTGCTTCAAGCGGGTCGTGTTGGTCACGAACAGGTCATCGCCGACCAGTTGGATGCGCTTGCCCAGCGTGTCGGTGAGCAGTTTCCAGCCCTCCCAATCGTCCTCGGCCATCCCGTCTTCCAGCGAAACAAGGGGGTAGTTGTCGGCGAGGTTGGTCCAGAATTTTACCAACTCGTCGCGGTCCATCATAATGTTGGACTTCCAGAAAAAGTACTTGCCCGGCTCGCCTTTGGCTTTGGCTTCCTCGTACAGTTCGGTCATCGCCGGGTCCATCGCGATACGGATCTGCTCGCCGGGCGTGTAGCCCGCTTTGCCGATAGCCTCCATGATAACGTCAAGGGCTTCCTGATTCGACTTCAGGTTGGGCGCGTACCCGCCCTCGTCGCCGACCGATGTCGCGTAGCCTTTGGCTTTCAGGACCGACTTCAGGGCGTGGAAAATCTCAGTTCCCCAGCGCAGGCCTTCGGAAAACGTTTGGGCGCCGACCGGCATCACCATGAACTCTTGCAAGTCCACGCTGTTGTCGGCGTGCTTGCCGCCGTTTAGAATATTCATCATCGGGACCGGCAACTGGCGGGCGGACGCCCCGCCGATGTAGCGGTACAGCGGCAACTGCACCGCCTGCGCGGCGGCTTTCGCGACCGCGAGCGACACGCCTAAAATCGCGTTCGCGCCTAATTTCGCCTTGTTCTCCGTCCCATCGAGTTCGAGGAGCAACTCGTCAATCGCGACCTGTTCGAGGGCTTGCATCTCGACAAGTTCGGGCGCGATCTTGTCGTTGACATTTTCCACGGCCTGTCGAACGCCCTTGCCGCCATAGCGGCTCTTGTCGCCGTCGCGGAGTTCGACCGCCTCGTGCGCGCCCGTGGACGCCCCGGACGGCACGGCGGCGCGCCCTAAAATCCCGCTTTTCAGGTAAACGTCCACTTCGATGGTGGGGTTGCCGCGCGAGTCCAAAATCTCGCGCGCGACAACATCGTCAATCGTGGTCATGCTGCTCATAGGATTGTTTCATTTCTTGCCGCGCGCCGTCAGGAGGACGCGCGGCGATGGTTGATTTTCGTGTTTGACAAGGAAGCGCGGCGACGAAAACAAGCCGCCCCGCGCGCCGCGCCATTATAGCACGATGCGCGGGGCGGCTTCAACGAGTGTTGTTACTCTTAATAACTCGTCAACACGATATTTCCGATTTTTGCATACGCGCCTTGATACTGATTATTCCACCAAACGCGAAACTCCATGCGATGCCCGGCGCGAGCGGCGGGCATATTGAAGGAAAGCGGGATGTTTTGGAACGTAAAGGCGTTCGCGAATTGCTCTTGATATACGCCGCGCTCGGCGAGGATAGTCCCGTCTTCCTTATCCATCACCTCAAAATGAAGTACGGGACGCGGGTCAGGCGCGGTATAGTTCACCATCGTCTGGAACGTCACGGTGTTCGCTCCCACGGGAACCTGGGTAGTGTAGGGACCAAACACCATCAGCCCCGCCGGGTGAGCGCCTCCGTAGGCGGACCAACCATCGGGGTCGGCTTGCCCTGTCCAATGATCCAGATAACGCGCGGGCCACTGCATCGTCGTGGGAGCGGTCGTGTATGGCGCGCGAGATGTGGGCGATTGGAAGAGTAACTCACATTCCTGAAAGGCCCGAATCCAGTACCCAACATAGGGCTGAAGTCTCTCTCCCTCCTGCATAAGTACGTTGCGGACGGACGCGGCGTCATATCTGTACAACGAAGGCGAGACGAAATCATTGGCGAAGCCTTGCCCTATAGTGGTTTGAACAGCCGTACCGTAACGAGCGGGATCGGAACTTGCGCCGCGCACCTGTACCTGGCTATATCTCCATTCAATTGATTGTGCGCCGGGCGTCCCAATAAGGTTCCATCCCCTGTTCAGATGAATGCTTGCGGGGTGGCTACTATTCCCACGCCAGAACGGTAACGCAGACGGAAAGGAGCTTTGCGTCGCGTTGTTTAAGCGAACAAAGTAGCCGCGCCCGGCCCCGAACCGCGGCGTCGCCGGGTCGAAGTAGTCCCTGTAGTTATCTAAAATGGGATCGAACCAACGTACCTGTGCGTTCGCGTTGGGAAACAACAGATTTATATCTTGCGCTCGGTCGGTGACACTGGTTCCGCCGCCGCCCGAGACCGGCCAGCCGGGAATGCTAATCAACTTACCGGAGTTTGCGGGGAAAGATTTAGTGAGCCAGTCAACACGCATCGCCGTTCCCGCGTTTATCTGCCCCCAGCCTATGTCAATATCAAAGCCGGGCTTGCTTCCCTTGTTCACGTCGTCGGCGGTGTCCTCCAGCCAGTACTTCAAATCCCACGGCATCATGGTAGGAAAACGCTCCAATGTCAAAGCCGCAACGCCCGATACCAAAGGAGCCGCCAGAGATGTTCCTTCACCACTGCCGTAACCCCCGCCGAGTGCGGTGAAGCGAGCGCCGCCATCAGAATCTCTCGATACTTGACCACCAGGCGCCGCTACCGAGATGTAAGGAACGGTTCTACTGTAAAAGGCGCGCTCCAACCGCTTGTTCGTTGCGCCGACCGCCATAACGTTCCAAAACCCGCCTGGAAGGACTTCGCGGTCAAGAGGATCATAATTGTGAACGATGGTAACGAACAAAACGCCCTTGTTGGCGGATCTACTTATTACTTCAAGATACGCAGGCTTCGCTTGCACTCCAGGGAGATCAAAGGCTCCGCTTAGGATCCGCCTTTGGTCACATCTCAAGTTGCAGGAAGGCCAATGAAGTCTAAAGTCCACTGATTGCCTATGGAGTACTCGTCATCGAGCGGTGTGGCACCAAGACTTAGTAGGTGATTAAGTTCCGCACTTTCGATAAGCGACGACTCGTTGAGAATCGACACGACATAAGGCGCCTCTATAGGCCCTAAAAAATTAAGGAGGTAACAGTTCAACGATGGTATACGCGCTTTTGCTTGTAGCCCATAGTAAAAAAGCAAATCCTTAATCTGTTTCTCTGTGGCATCCTTTTTGAAACGGACGACAACTTGATCACCCGCGAACGCACCTTTCCCCGCACGGCCTGTCCGTAAGGATTTGAGATCTCCGAACACCTCCAAAGGCTTGTACGCCTCGCCGCGCGGCAATGGCAACGCCACATCCATATCCGGCGCGGGCGGCGGCGCGTCCGTTTGGGCGAACGACGCTCGCAAGGGCGCAATGACTAAGACTGCTGAGAAGGCAAGTAGTGGAATAACGCCTTTAAGCGAAGAAGCGACAGGGCGAGTTATAACTTGGTGAAGTTGCAAAAGATGATCTTTCTTGATGGGCCACGTGGCACAAGTTGACGCGCTACTTAACAATGAAATCGATAGAGGGGGGAGTTAAAGGGCCGGGACCTGTATATCCCTTAGATCCGGGAACAAAATCGCTGTTATACAACCCTGCAGCAATCCAACTTGTCAACGTGAAATTTCCCGGCGTTTTTGGAGTTACATTAGACGCTCCCTGCCACTTTTGGTTGTAGATCCGGGTTTGGCCAGCTGTGAACTCTTCGTGTCCAACCAACCCTGAAATACCGTGCGAACCTATTTGAATTTGTTCGTCCCCTTTGTAGATGTAGTACATATCAAAGGTCGAGCTACCTGCACTTATAGTAACCGTCTCGTTCCCAACGTTTGTAACCGCGAGCGTCCACGTAATATCATCTGTGACGCTGAACTCCGTGCGCGGTAGGGTAAGAACATATTCCAAATCGCGGTAACGCCCGCGCGTTACGGCGGGAGCAAGTGGGTCCACAACGGGCGGCGTTGTGCTGACGGTATCGCCTCCCCCGCCGCCGCACCCCGTCGTCACCCCTACCGAACCCAAGCACAGCAGACCGAGCGCCGCTGTTGCTGTCGTTACCCTTATTCTTAAACGCAATCTCATAAAACATCCCTTTCCCACAAGCGGCTTGCCCGCTTGTTATACAACTACTGTAGCGCTACGAACTGCTCATTTGTCGCTTCCTTTTTGAAACGGACGACAACCTGATCGCCCGCGAACGCGCTTCGACCCAAGTGGCCTGTTCGTAGAGATTTGCGGTCTCCGAATACCTCTAAAGGTTTCCACGCTTCCCCGCGCGGCATCGGCAACGCCACATCCATATCCGGTACGGGCGGCGGCGTATCCGTCTGAGCAAACGATGTTTTCAAAGGCGCGATGGCAACGCCTGAAAAAGCCAGCAACGGTATGATGCCTTTAAGTAGCGTAGTAGGGCGGGTTCTAATAGGGTGGAATTGCAAAGGAAATTCTTTCTTGGTGTGCTGTGCGCTACAAGTTGACGCGCTACTTGATGGTGAACTCGATGGATGGCGGGCTTAAGGCTCCACGGCTGTAGAAACCATTTGCCCCGGAGATGTCGTCGTTGTAATTGTTGTATCTGTCTGCGGCAAGCCAAGCCGTGAGGGTGAACCGTCCTGGCTCTTTTGGACGTACGGTTGAAGATACAAAATCGGGTCGTTGGGAGGATGTTTCCCAGCGTTGCCTGGCATAAGTTCGGGTTTGCCCTGGCGCAAAGTCTTGGCGTCCAATAGCACCTGAAACAGGGGGGGAACTTGCCTGGATTTCTTTGTCTCCCTTATGGATGCTGTACATCTCGACGACACTACTGGAAGCCTGAAGAGTAACAGGCTCGCTTCCGACATTCGTAACCGCAAGCGTCCACGCTATTTCATCGGTAACGCTGAACTGTGTGCGTGGCAACGTCAACACGTATTCCAAGTCACGATAACGCCCCCGCGTCACAGCAGGCGCGAGCGGGTCCACCGCAGGGACCGTGGGCAGTGTCGTGTCGTCACTGCCCCCGCCGCCGCATCCCGCCGTCACCCCCCAAACGCCGATACCGAGCAGGCACAGCGCCGCCGCGGTTCGTGTCAAACGGTGTTTCATGAAATCTCGCTTTCTTCAGACAAGCGGTTGGTCCGCTTGCCGTGCGTCTACTATACAACGCATCTCGCGGTCAAAGCGAACCTTCTTAGAAATTCCTCATTAAGTTTCGATTAAATCGTTCTCGGCCCCCAAGCAGGCTGAGGTGCGTTCAATAAACCGGGCGGAATGGAGCGAAACGGCGCCGATTTGGAGTATAACAAAAACAAGCAACCGTGACGCGCCGTTTTGCGCGCCCGTGCAGTAAATTTATGTCAACTTCCGCCGCCGAAGACACCACCGCCGAACTGACCGCCGACGACCTCAAGCCCTCATGGGCGAGCGCGGACGCGACGGCGCCGCCCGCCGCGACTATAGCATGGGCGGCGCGCACCGATATTGGGCGGCGGCGCGAAAATA
>CAXUMS010000048.1:3778-10525 GCA_964252165.1 uncultured Armatimonadaceae bacterium | reverse complement strand
AACGAGGACAAATTCGATTTTTTCCTGCCCGGCGATGGCGCGGCGACACCGAGCGAAAGCGACTCGCTTGTTCTCGCGCACCGGGGGCGGTTATGGGCGGTCGCGGACGGTATGGGCGGACACAATGCCGGACAGGTCGCCTCCGAAGCCGCGCTGAAAACGCTGGTGCGCTCGTACTTTGCGCCGTCGCCACGTGATATTGGGGGCGCCCTCCGGGCCGCAATCGCCGACGCCGACGCGCTGTTGCACCAAGCCGCTTCGCAGGTCGCGGATAAACAAGGGATGGGAACCACGCTTGTCGCGCTTGCCCTGCGCGGAAACGAGGCGATCATCGCCCATGTTGGCGATTCTCGGGCGTACCTTTTGCGAAACGAGAGCGGAAAGACGGTTTTGAAGCAACTGACCGTGGATCATTCGTGGGTCGAGGAGCAGGTGCGGCGGGGCGGAATGACGCGAACGCAGGCCGAAGCGTCGCCGTACCGGAACTATATTTTGCGCTCGGTCGGTATGGGCGGCGATATTCAACCCGATATTCAAACCGTAACGGTTCAAGCGGGCGATACGTTTTTGTTGTGTACGGACGGCTTGACCGGGCCGGTCGGAGATGATCGTATCGCCGAGCTTCTCCGAGACGCCAGCCCGTCCGAGGCCGCGTTCGCGCTTATTGACGAGGCGAATGTGAACGGCGGCCCGGATAATGTCACCGCCCTTGTTTTGCGTGTTGTGGAGACCGGATAACCGGCGCCAGGCAAAAGCAAGCAACTAAACCGCGTCGCATGGCGTCTAACCAATAGTCCAATTACCCGTTTCATTCCGTTCGACCTGACAACCTTTCCATAACCTATTGATGTCAACCGCCACGCAAAATTTGGGCAAGCCGACGCTGGGCCGCTACACGCTTGTGCGCGAGGTCGCCCGCTCCAACGATGTGGTTTGGGAGGGTTTCGACCCGCAGATGAACCGACGGGTCGCGGTCAAGGAGTTGAGCCTCGCCGCCCACCTTGCCGGTCAGGCGCGTCGCGACCGCATCGAGCGTTTTTACCGCGAAGCGCGGGCGGCGGGCGCGATGAGCCATCCCAATATCGTCACGATCTACGAGGTCGGCGAGGACGCGGGCCGTTACTTTATCGCGATGGAGTTTCTGGAAGGGCAAACGCTCCGTGACCGCATGGGAATGGGCGGGCCGTTACCGCTGTCCGAGGCGGTCGCGATTACGTCCGCGCTGTGTGACGCCCTCGAGTACGCCCATCTGCGCGGCGTGGTCCACCGCGACATCAAGCCGGATAATGTTCACCTGCCGGGCGCGGGCCGCGTCGTTCTGACGGATTTTGGCATCGCGCGTATCACGCACGAGGACCAACTCACCGTCGCCGGTCAGGTTTTCGGGACGCCCTCGTATATGTCGCCCGAGCAAATCTCGGGCGGCGCGATTGACGCCCGCTCGGATTTATTCTCGCTCGGGGTTCTTTTGTACGAGATGGTGACTGGTCACAAGCCGTTTACCGGCGATTCCGTGGTCACGATCACGTACCGTATCGCGCACGATCCCACCCCGCCCGCGCCCGGCGCAACGCCAGGAATTGAGATGGTTCTCGCCCGCGCTTTGGCGAAAAGCCCGGCGGATCGTTTCGCGTCGGCGGGCGAAATGCGGTCTGCGCTTCAAGCCGCTATCGCGTTCGGCGGCGCGCCGCGCGCGAACGTGACCGGCGCGTTTCCCGCCACGCCGCAGGCGGCGCAGGCGACCGCGTACTATGGGATGCAAACGCAGGCGGGAATTGCGCCCGGCCACGACAGCGCGAACAACGCGCCCGCTCCCTGGGGGGTGGAGGGCGCGTTCCCTTCTACATCTCCCGTTATTACGCCCATACCGCTCGGCGATGAGGGCGGCTACCGGTGCGACGGTCGTCCGTGGGCGGCATGGGCGGCGGTCTTGCTGTTTATCGGATTTCTTGCCATAGGTGGCGGTTGGGCGGTCTCCGCCGCGTACAAAAGCCAGCGCGTCCAGATGGTTTACGCGCGCGATCAACAGTCGTACCGGGACGCCGTCAAACAATACGAGGCGGGCGATTACGCGGGCGCGGCAAAAGAGTTCGAGCGGTTGCGGTCGTCGCCGCACGGCGTTACCGCGTCCAACGCGCGCCAAATGGCGGTCAGCGCGTACCGGTCGCTCGGGCAGGCGGCGCAAAAAGAGAACGATCTGGAAAGCGCGGAAATATATTTCGGCAAGGCCGTTTCGCTTGCCATTCCGCCCGGCGACGCGCAGGCGCGCGAGGAACTCGCCGCGGTGCAAAAAGTGCGCGGAACCTTTGGATCCGCGCCGCCTATCCCGTCAGACGGTCAAGGGCCGCTCGGCGGCGTTCTCAATCCGTCGCCCGCCCCGTCGCCCGCCGCCCCCGCTGGGGGCGCAAACGGCGTATCGCCAGGAAACCCGCTCGCCTCGGTTCTCGGCTTCCCGTCCCCCGCCCCATCGCCGCTGACCACCAACGATTTCACCAACGCCAACAATGCGGCGGCTCGCGAGGCCGATGCGTTGTACCGGCAAGGGGAGGCCGCCTCCGTGCGCGGAGATCAAACAACCGCTTTGCGCCTTTGGACAGCCGCCGTCGCCGCTGGCCCCGGCTCGCCCGCCGCGCTACGCGCGCAGGCCCGCATCACCCAGTACAACAACGCGAACGATCCGCTCGGCGGTATGTGAGAAAGAAAGGATGAAGGATAAAATAGGGAAGGGAATGGCCCCCTAACCCCCAATAATGGGGGACAAGAACAATACGCACCGTCACAGGCTAAACTATTGGTTCGCAAGATGAGGCGTCGCCGCTACCTCTTTCTTGTCCCCCCATTATTGGGGGTTAGGGGGCCATTCCCTTCCCTATTTTATCCTTCATCCTTTATCCCTTATCCTTTTCTTTCGACTATGCCAAACTCCGCCGCCGCTTGCCTGATTTACAACCCGCGCTCCGGGAACTTTGCGCCCTCGCCCACGCCGCTCGCAACGTTTTTGCCCGCGTTCGCGCCGGTTGGGGAGACGGTTCCGCCGTGGCTGGAGGCGGCGCGGGCGCATCTGCGGGTCGCGTTTGGAACCGATGCCCATTTTGTCGCGGCGGAATCGTTCGAGCAAATGCGGGATGCGGCGCGGGATGCGGCGAACGCGGGATCGCCGCTCGTGATCGCGGCGGGCGGCGATGGCACCGTGCGCGCGGTCGCGGAGGGACTTGCCCAAACAAAAACGCCGCTCGGGATTTTGCCGCGCGGCACGGCGAATGTTCTGGCGCGCGAGCTAAACCTGCCGCAAAGCGATATGCAAAAGGCGCTTGAAATTTGCACGGGCGGGGTTAGTCGCGCGATTGACATGGGACGCATCGGGGACCGGTATTTTTTGCTGATGGCGTCGGTTGGCTTTGACGCTCTGGCAATCGAGAATGTGGATCAAGCCTTGAAGGGCGCGGTCGGCGTGTCCGCGTATTGGGTGTCAGGCTTTGCGACCCTTGCGTCGTTCACGCCACCGGAACTGACGCTCACCCTCGACAACGGCGAAACGCGGCGCAGCGCGCCCGCGTTCATGGCGGTTGTCGCCAACACGGCGAAGTACGGCGGCAGCTACCATATCGCGCCGGATGCGATTTTGGATGACGGCTTGCTCGACGTGTGCGTGTTCGAGGCCGGACCAAATCTTCCGGTCGCGGTGCAGCGGGCGACGTTTGCCGGGCAAATGGGCGCGATGGTGCTGGGCCGTCACCGATTAGACCCGGATGTGCGCTCGTACCGCGCCCGCCGTATCGAGATCGTGACCGACCCGCCCGTTCTCGCCCAGGTAGACGGCGACGCCCTCGGAACCACCCCGCTGGTTATCGAGGTCGCGCCGAGGGCGTTGTTGGTACGGGTTCCCGCTTAGCGCCATAAAGCCGCGACGATTAAGCGGCTTTGGCAAAACGGCGCGACGCGGCGTCGGGCGTGTCAGCGGCGTCGGGGACGGTGAGCAGGATGGTTTGGGCTTCCTGACGCTTGCGGAAGTTCACGGTTTCCCAGTCGCGGATGTAGTCCAGAACCGTTTGCGCCATCCGGCGCGCGTCCCATTCCGGCATCAAAAGCGTCAGCGACTCGGTCGCCTGCACCATCTTGACCGCCCCGCCTGCCATCGTCTCCCCCACCCCGTTGTCTATCTTGAGAACGAACGGCTGGCGGTACTTGGCGTCCTTGCGAAGCGTCAGCACACGCGCTTCGATCTCGCTGGGCGCGGCGTCGCCGTTGTTGTCGCGGCGGACCGGCGAGCCTTTGTGGTCGGTCCATTCCGTGAACAAACCGTTCAGGATGTCCCAGCACACCAGCTTGAAATCGGCGGTGTCCACAAAATGTCGGACGCGCGTTTGCGCTTTGTAGTTTTCATCGAACTCCAAAAGAGTAAACGAAAGTTTGCTTCGGCGCGGGTCCAGGGCCAGCATATCGCCGATGTCCAGCACGCGGTCGCGCGTGACATGCTTGTACACCTGCACACGCGCCAGTTCCCGCCCGCCGCCGTGGCTTCCGCTGTCGCCTTCGCGGTTCGGGGCGGTCGCGTAGCCGTTCGCGCCTGGGCCGCCGTTGTTGTTTCGTTCTCGTTCGTTGCTGCTTGCCATTCTTCTTATCGTCCTTTCACGGTTCTTATCACCGCAACGTCCACCAAATCTGACGTGCGTCACGCGGACGCGCGACGCGCCTGTCCACTACAACACGCGGCGGTAGGCGCAATCCGCGTTATCGTGGGTGAGCGCGGTCCAGCACTCCCACGCCAGCACATAGCCGCGTCCGCCGATGTAGTACATATTCGAGACCAGATCATCGCCGCAGTCCGGGCATTTGCCACGAACCCAATCCGGGTTGGGTCGCCCGTCCGCGCCGATGCGCGGGCTGTCGCCGGTTCGGGGAAGCGTCACCATCGTGGACGATTCCGTGGAACCCAAAAGCGACCACACGCCCTGCCCGGCGAGAACTTCTTCCTCGGTCTGCGGCGTCGTCGCCAAACCGCCATTATCGCCTACTGTCACATCGAGAAGCGCCACTTTATCCATCGGTCATTACACCCTTCTGTTTGCCCAAACACACCCT
Source organism: uncultured Armatimonadaceae bacterium (assembly GCA_964252165.1). Classification (GTDB taxonomy): domain Bacteria; phylum Armatimonadota; class Armatimonadia; order Armatimonadales; family Armatimonadaceae; genus CAXUMS01. The sequence continues at coordinate 5,443 of CAXUMS010000048.1, read as the reverse complement.
CTTCTCGCGCACCCTCTTCTGCAACTATTATATCTTTAGTCACAAAAGGTATCAACAAATGACGTTTCGCACGGCAAGAACGGCGCGCTTTATGCGCTAACTGTTTGCCCCGTATTACGCTCTTCAAGGAAGAAACTCCGGCGGGGACGGAAACCCGGAAAGCACGGGAGAGATTATTGCAGGATATTTTGCGAGGCGGAGGAAAGGGAAGCGAGGTAAAGGTCGAGCGCGGTTTGGTAGTCGCCGCGCGCGCGGAGGATAAGTTCAAGGGCGTCCCGAACCGCGCCTGCCCCGCCCGCGCGCGGCGTGACAAAATGAGCGGCGGACTTGACATCGGCGACGGCGTTCCGGGGCGCGAGCGCGGCCCCGACAAGGCGCAAAAGGGGAAGATCGTTGAGGTCGTCGCCCATATAGGCGATTTGGGAAACCGCAACGCCGGTGCGGGTCGCAAGATCGGCGAGCGCATCGGTTTTATCGCGGACGCCCTGATACAGATGAACCACGCCCAACTCGCGGGCGCGCCGCTCCGTGATTGGCGATGTGCGCCCGGTGATCCAGGCGGTTTCCAAACCGACATGGCGCGCAAGGACAATCCCTAAACCGTCGTGGATGTGGAACGTTTTCGTTTCCGCGCCATCGCTCGCGAATGTCACCGCGCCGTCCGTGAGCGTTCCGTCCACGTCAAGAGCGAGAAGTCGGATTTGGGCGAGCCGGGCGGTTAGTTCATCGGACATGGGGATTTTGGCGCGGTTGCTGGTTTCTGGTTAAGATGGCCCCCTAACCCCCAATAATGGGGGGACAAAAAGGACAAAGCGGCGACGCCTTTACTTCGCCAGACCAACTGTTTAGCCTTTGGCGATAAGCATTGTTCTTGTCCCCCCATTATTGGGGGTTAGGGGGCCTACACAATCCCGGTGCGGAGCAGATCTTTCAGCATCAGCATACCCAGCGGACGATGGTTTTCGTCCACAACCGGAATCTCGCCGATGTCGGCGGGGAACTCCTGGAACCGACGCAAGCCTTCGGCGGCGAGTGCGTCTGGCTCGATCGTGAGCGGACCGGGCGTCATCACGTCCGTCACCGACCTTCGCAGGCTGTCATCGCCGAACCGCTCTAGCGCGCGGCGCACATCGCCGCCCGTGATAAGGCCCGCAAGCGTTCCGTCGTCCGTGACCACGAGCGCGGCCCGCTGATGGGCGCGCGGCAACGCCAGCACCACATCGCGCAGAACGGCGTTTGTCGGCACGGTCGCGACATTCTCGCCAGTCCGCATGATGTCGCGGACCCGAAGCAACAAACGCCGCCCCAGCGAGCCTGCGGGGTGCAACAGGGCGTAATCCCCTTCCACAAACCCGCGCGCTTCCATCACCGCGACCGCAAGGGCGTCGCCGAGCGCGATCATCGCCGTGGTAGAGGTAGTCGGGGCTAAGTTCAGTGGGCAAGCCTCGCGTTTGACATGAACATCAAGGACAATGTCGGCGGCGTCCGCGAGCGTGGAGCGCAAATTGCCGGTAATCGCTATCAGCGCCGATGCGCGCCGTCGCAGAGCCGGGAGAATCGCGAGGAGTTCATCGGTTTCGCCGCCGTAGGAAAGCGCGACCACCACATCGGTTTCCGTCACCATACCTAAGTCGCCGTGCAGAGCCTCGGCGGGATGGAGAAACA
>CAXUMS010000048.1:0-3768 GCA_964252165.1 uncultured Armatimonadaceae bacterium | reverse complement strand
CAGGGCAGGTGTGCCGGTGGACGCGAGCGTCGCCGTCACCTTACGCGCCACATGACCCGATTTCCCCATCCCGGTCAGCACGGCTCGGCCTGCGCACGCGCGCAACGTTTCCGCCGCCTCCCCGAAAGCGCCGTCCAGACGGTCCGCAAGCGCGCGCAGTGCGTCCGCTTCGTCCGTCAGCACGCGTCGCCCAACTGCAATCGCCGCCGTGTTATCGTTGTGTTCACCTGACATAGCAACGTCATTATAACGCGCGCCGTGGGCGACTTTGTCAATTGGACGAACCAATGCGTCCGAAGCGGGTACGCTTAATAACGGAAACGAGAACAGCAGACGACAGTATGCCGGATGAAATCAGCGGCGAAAACGAAGTAAACCGGGCGAGCGGCGCCGCCCCTATCTTCTCGATGACCAACGAGGAGGCCGATATTGACGCGTTCCGCGATTACCTCGCCACGGTCGCGCCGGAAAGTTTATGGGATGTACGCGCCCACCTGGACGCCGACCGCTACCCCCGGCGGTTCGAGGCGGTTCACCGGGAAATGAAGCGGCGCGGTTTGTTTTTCGTTACGCCGTACACGGACCGCGAGCTGAAAATCCGCGCCGTGTCCGCGTGGGGCGTCGGCCTCGCCCTGTTTGTCGCGTCGCTTCGGGCGATAAACCTTGCCGATGCGCGCCTGCAAACGCTGGGCGCGATCCGCCTTCGCTTTGCAAACGGGGAGGAAACGCCATTTTTTGTCAGCCTCGCAACGGGCGGGGCGAAGGCGGCGCATTTTCTTTTGCCCGTCATGCTTCCCGTTGCCGCTGTCGTTTGGGTCGCAACCGTCGCCGCCGCCGTCTACGCGGCATGGCAACTGCGTTTGGCCCGTATCCGCCGCGATGTCGTGGCGATTGGCATAGTCGCGTCCGTGGTTGCCGCAGGAGCGCTCTGGTGGGCGTGGCGCGCGTAGGGGTCTAACACGAAAACGGCCCGGCGCATCACGCGATGCGCCGGGCCGTTTTTTGCGTCAGTCTTTATATCAGGAGGCGCGGCGACGGCGCAGAACCAAGCCGATCGGCGCGAGGCCCATTCCGATAAGGGCGAGCGTTCCCGGTTCCGGCACGGCGACCGGGATGGCGGTCAGCGAAACGTTGTCAATGTTGGCGGCGTTCGGGTCGAAGGCGTTCGCGCCGCTCGGAGTAAACGAACTGAGCGGAAGTTAGAAGTGGGTGAACGAAGCGAATGGCGCGAGCGGTATTCGGTTTAGGTTCAGATCGCCCTGCGTCGCCCCAAAGGATTGGGCAGGAAACATCGCCGCCGGAATAACCGCCCGCCGTGAAGGTTCCCTTGAAGTTTTCGGAAAACTTGACCTGCGCCGAGGCGGGCGCGATTGTCACAAGGCCAATGCCAAGCGTCGTCGCGAAAAGCGCGAGCGACTTCGGACCGGATAAACGTAACCTCATTGTACTTTTCTTTCATTACGACGCGGGGAATATTCAAACGCGCCGCCTCGGACCACGCCACAGATCATAGCCAATTTCTTCCTGTATTTTACCCCGGATACCGCTTCTAAACGTTTACATATAAACTCTGAAACAAAAAAAGCTTGTACATGCCGCCCTTCGGCTTTGACGCCGACAAAGCAGGCGTAATGCGAACGGCGGTACAATAAAAATGGGCGAGGCGGATTCTCGTCCCCATTTCCAAAGAAGGAAGCCCCGATGATTTACGCTCCCCCCAACACCGATGGCGCCAAAGTCGCCTTCAAAGCCCGCTACGGCAACTACATCAACGGCGCATTTGTCCCCCCCGTTAAAGGGAACTATTTTGAAAACCCCAGCCCTGTCACCGGGCGCACGTTCTGCGAGATTCCCCGGTCCATGTCCGAGGATATAGAAAAAGCCCTGGACGCGGCCCACGCCGCAAAAGACGCCTGGGGTCGCACGTCGCCGTCCGAGCGCGCGGTGATACTGAACAAAATCGCCGACCGCATGGAGGCGAATTTAGAAATGCTCGCAGTCGCGGAAACGTGGGATAACGGCAAAGCCGTGCGCGAAACCCTGAACGCCGACCTGCCGCTCGCGATTGATCACTTCCGCTATTTCGCCGGGTGTATCCGCGCGCAGGAAGGGTCGGTCTCGCCGATTGACGCGAACACCATCGCGTACCATTTCCACGAGCCGCTGGGCGTGGTCGGGCAGATCATCCCGTGGAACTTTCCGATCTTGATGGCGACCTGGAAAGTCGCGCCCGCGCTCGCCGCCGGGAACTGCATCGTCCTCAAACCCGCCGAGCAAACGCCCGCTTCGATCCTGCTCCTGATGGAACTTATCGGCGATTTGCTTCCGCCCGGCGTTTTGAACGTCGTCAACGGCTTCGGGGTCGAGGCGGGAAAACCGCTCGCCTCGTCCAACCGGATCGCCAAGATCGCCTTTACCGGTGAAACCACGACAGGGCGACTGATTATGCAGTACGCGTCCGAGAACATCATCCCGGTCACGCTCGAACTCGGCGGCAAATCGCCCAACATCTTCTTCGCCGATGTCGCCGACAAGGATGACGCTTTCGCGTCGAAGTGTTTGGAAGGTTTCGCCATGTTCGCGCTCAACCAGGGCGAGGTTTGCACCTGTCCGTCGCGCGCCCTGATTGAAAAATCCATTTACGGGACATTCATCGAGCGCGCCGTGGAGCGCGTTCGCAAGATCAAGATGGGCAATCCGCTCGACACCAACACGATGATGGGCGCGCAGGCGTCGAACGATCAGCGCGAGAAGATCTTGTCCTACTTCGACATCGGGCAAAAAGAAGGCGCGCGCGTTCTTCTGGGCGGCAAGGAAGCCGAGTTGGGCGGGGACTTGAACGGCGGTTATTATATCGAGCCGACCATCTTCGAGGGCGACAACAAAATGCGCGTTTTCCAGGAGGAAATCTTCGGCCCGGTTGTGTCCGTCACCACGTTCGACGACGAGGCCGACGCGCTCCGTATCGCAAACGACACGCTGTACGGTTTGGGCGCGGGCGTGTGGTCACGCAATATCAACACCGCGTTTCGTATGGGTCGCGGCATCCAAGCCGGGCGCGTGTGGACGAACTGCTACCACGCCTACCCCGCCCATGCGGCGTTTGGCGGCTACAAGGCGAGCGGTATTGGGCGTGAAAATCATAAAATGATGCTCGATCACTACCAGCAAACCAAGAACTTGCTCGTCTCCTATGACGAGAACCCGCTCGGTTTTTTCTGACATTGAGCGTTCAAAAGCGCCACGTCCCCGCCCTTTCGGGCGGGGACAAGGAAATAGGATGACAACGACCGAAGCGGTAAAACGAGTGGAGGCGACACCCGCCGCCGTCGCCTTAGTTGAGAAACTATGCGGTCTACATGGCGACCTAATCTTCCATCAATCGGGCGGCTGTTGCGATGGCTCCTCGCCGATGTGCTATCCGCGCGGCGAGTTCAAAATCGGGCAACGCGACGTGTTCTTGGGTGCGGTCGCGGGTTGTCCGTTCTATATGAGCGGTCCGCAATTTGCGTACTGGAAGCACACGCACCTGACGGTAGATGTGGTTCCGGGACGCGGGAGCGGCTTCTCGGTTGAGGCCCCGGAGGGCGTTCGCTTCCTTATCCGCTCCCGCTTGTTCGACGAAGCCGAGCAGGAAGCCCTCGCAACCGAGGGCGACCCGCCGTGCGGCGAGCAAACGCCGCAACGCGAGGCCCCGGAGATTTAACCACAAAGTTTCCGAGTGGCTCAAGCCCTCTCGCTAAGCGGCGCGGCGCCTCCATCCCGCTG
>CAXUMS010000047.1:0-29184 GCA_964252165.1 uncultured Armatimonadaceae bacterium | reverse complement strand
TTGAGCGCTTCCCCGCAACCACAAAACGATATGCACCCACTAAACGACAACACAACCCCTCGTTATCCCGGTCCTATCTCGCACGCGATGCTGGAGGAGTTGGGCAAGTATGTGATCGCCACGCCGTACCCGTTTGCGCTAGATTTGGCGGCGTGCGACGGGATGTATCTGGCGACCGTGGACGGGCAGCGGTTGTTCGATTGGGCGGGCTACTTTGGGTCGAAGTTGATCGGACATAACCATCCGCGCTTGTACGAGGCGGATTATGTCAAGCGGCTTGTTCTCGCCGCGAACAACAAGGTCGCGAACCCGGACTTTCTGACGCCGGAGTGTTTGGAGTTTTACCGGTTGCTGTACCGACTGTCACCGGAGGCCATGCGCGGGCCGACTTTGGAGGTGTACGCGGTTAATAGCGGGGCCGAGGCGGTCGAGAATATGATGAAATATCTCGTCGCCAAGTACAACGCCAAGCGGCGCAAGGACAACGGGCCGGTCGCGAGTCGCCGGTTCCTGTACTTCGATCAAGCGTTCCACGGGCGCACGGTTTACGCGCTGGGCGTCACGCAAACGCTGGACCCCGCCGCGACCAAAGATTTCCACGGCTTGGTGACGGGCGGCAATGTCAAACTGCCGTTCCCGGCGATCAACACCGATGACAGCGACGCCAAAAACAACGCCCGCACCGATGCCGCGCTTCAGGTCGCCGAGATGGTTTTGGAGCAGATGGCGGGCGAAGTGGTCGCGATTATCGTGGAGCCGATACAAGGCGCGGGCGGTCAGCGGGTCGCGCAAGCGCGCTTTTTTCGCGGCTTATCGGAACTCGCGCACAAGTACGACGTGTATTTGGCGTTCGATGAGGTGCAAACGAGTTTGGGGCCGACGGGTAAATTGTTCGCGATTGACCATTTCGATCTGCCCCACCCGCCGCTCGCGGTCGCGGTCGGAAAGAAGTACGGGACCGGGGCGGTGTACATGTACGAGCCGCTCGAAGATGTGGGCGTTCTGGACTCCACATGGGGCGGGACGCTCGCCGATATGGTGCGGGTCGTGCAGGAAGTCAAGATTGTCGAGGACGAGGATCTAATCACGCGCGCCCAAACCGGCGGCGCGTACCTTGCCGCTGGGCTATGTGATCTTGTGAACCAGCCGGATTCATGCATCTACAATGTGCGCGGCATGGGCTTGTACCAGGGCTTTTCGCTTCCCACGCCGGAACTCAAAGACAAGTTGGTGGAAACCGCGCGCGAAAAGTACGACCTGCTCCTACTGGGCGCGGGCGCGAACTCGATACGAACGCGCCCCAACTTGTCGGTTACCCACGCGGATATTGACCGCTTCATGGACCTGCTCGGCAAGTCGCTCGCCGCCTTGTAAACGCCTGCATCCCTCTAACGCCGCCGCCAATGAACCTTTCGATTGCCGATCTTGACCCCGATGTGGCGCGGCGGCTTGCTGACAACCCGCGCTTCGCCCGCTTACACGCCGCAAACGCATCCGCAGTCGCGCTTTGGGGGCCGGACGCCAATCAAATGCCGCTTCAACAAAAGGCGGTAATCGTAACACCGAGCGTACTGGGCGGGTTGTGCTTGGCGTATCTTTTTGTTTCGGGACAAGTACGCTTGGCGACTATATTTGCTTCGGTCGTAGCGGTGGTATTCTTTTTGTCGCTTGCATACCTTGCGATGTACTGGCGGCATCTGAAAAACCGCTTGAAGCGTCTCGGCGTCAATTCCATTGTCGTTCCTGCTGTCAACCTTATGCACAGCGATGCGTCTCGTCCCAACACGCCGCTCGCGCTTGCGGATTTGCGCGACGCTTCCCGGTTCTTGTTCGGCCTTCCCCGGTCTGAGCAAGTCTACTTGAACGCGGTTGTCGCTTTGTGGGAAGCGGCGGAAAATGAAACGCTCCCTGAAACCGAGGCGCGCGACCTTCTGCGACATCTGCTCGAAAGCGACCGCGCCCTTGAAGCGCAGGAAGCGCGGCTGGCGCGTTTGGGCGGCGACGCGGAAACCGCGCGGCTTGCAAACGAACGTGACGCGCTCGCTGTGCGTGCGGACCAAGCCGCCGACCCCGCCGCCCGCGACGCTTTAGCGCAAAGCGTCGTGCTGTGCGATGCGCGGTTGGTGCAGGCGCGCGAGGTTGCGCCGCTCCGGGAGCGCGCCAGCGCCCAGCGTGAGGTGTTGGCCCAGACGCTCGCCTCGCTCCACGACGCGGTTCTGCGCCTCGGCGTCGCGCCCGCCGCCGCAGGTATCGCGCTTGGCGGCGAGATGGACCGGGCGCGCGATGCGGCCTCTCGTATCGCCGCGCAGTCGCGTGCGATGGAGGCGGCGGTTCAAGAGGTGATGGCGATTGGGACGGGGCGGTAGGCGAATAAGTCCGGTTTGTTTCCGGGTTGATTACCGAGTGGCTCAAGCCCTCCCGCTACCGGGCGAGCGGCTCGCCGTAATCCCGCTGAAGCGGGAAGGATACAGTTCGTGTTGCAGAATTAGGTTTACGTAGGCGTTGTTTACGTAGGCGTTGTTTACGTAGGCGTTGTTTGCGGCGGAGCGTAATCACGAATCGAAATGCAAACCTGCAACACGAGCCGTCCTATCTTCCCGCTTCAGCGGGATTACGGCGAGCCGCTCGCCCGGTAGCGGGAGGGCTTGAGCCACTCGGTAATCAACCCGGAAACAAACCGGACTTAAAACAAAATGCGCGTTAAAATAATCAAGGCGCAATGGGCATGGAGCCGCGCCTCGGAAAGAAGTTCGCTTGCCCTATGCCGGTCGCCGCGCTGACAACGCTGGGTTGCAAAGTCAACCAGTATGAAACGGAAAAAATCGCCGAGGATTTCGCGCGGGCGGGCTTTACGCTCACCGACTTCGACGCACCCGCCGATGTGTACGTGATCAATTCCTGCTCGGTGACCGCCTCCGCCGACAAGAAATCGCGCTATTTGGCCCGCAAAGCGTCGCGCACCAACCCGGACGCGGTTGTCGTGATGACCGGTTGCCACTCGCAAATGGTGATCAACGCCGGGGAAACCGTGGACGGCGCGACGCTTCTGGTTCCGAACCACGACAAAATGGCGACATTTGCGCGGTTCGCCGAAGCGCGCCCGGACGCCCTGACGTACTCGTCATCGCCCGCCGTTGTTTTGCCCGCGCGCGGGGCCGCGCGAACGCGCGCGACCCTCAAAGTGCAGGACGGGTGCGAGCATTTTTGCGGTTTTTGCTCGATTCCGTACACGCGCAGCGTGTTGGCGTCGCGCCCGTGGCAAGAGGTGGTCGAGGAGGCGCGGGCTTTGGGCGCGGCGGGAACGCGCGAGATTATCGTGACCGGCATCTGTGTCGGCGCGTACGGGGAAAGCACCGGGTCGGGCGGGCCGGACCTTGCTACTCTGCTTTTGCGGGTCGCGGATCAGCCCGGCGTCGCCCGCGTCCGGTTGTCGTCGGTGCAACCTATCGAGATAACGCCCGCGATTATTGACGCGTTCGCCACGCACCCGAACCTTTGCCCGCACCTGCATCTATCCTGCCAGGCGGGCGACGACGCCGTTTTGCGCGCGATGAACCGTCCGTACTCGGCGGGCTTTTACAAAGATTTGGTGCGCCGCTTGCGCGAGGCGGTTGCGGATGTCGCAATTACAACGGATTTGATTGTCGGCTATCCCGGCGAAACGCGGCAAATGCACGAGAACACACTCGCCTTCGCGCGCGAAGTCGGGTTCCAGCGCACGCACGTTTTCCGGTATTCGCCGCGCCCGCGCACCGACGCCGAAACCCGCCCGGACGATGTGCCCCTGGACGAGAAAACGCGCCGTCACGCCGAACTTACCGAGATCGTCACCGAAACCAACCGCGCATTCACGGCCCGGTATCTGGGTGAAACGCTTCCCGTTTTGATCGAAGGGCGTCAGGGGACGAGCGGAACGGCGAGCGGGCATACATCAAACTACATCGAGGCGAAGTTCGCCGCGCCGCGCGAGTTGGTCGGGCGGATCGTGCCGGTGCGACTGACCGGGATGGAAAGCGACGGAGCGGCGCGCGGCGAGTTGGCCCTGCCGCCCGACGCCGTCGCCGCGCTTGTCGTGCAAGCCCCGAAAATCGCCCCCGAGTACATGCCGCTCACGATGGCGACGCTCGCCGCAGGTGACTGAATAAGTGAAATAAAGGTCAAAATAGGGCAGGCTTGGGTTCACGAATGGTTTGAACCCACAGGGTCATCGTCACGAGAGGCGTGTTGTACGAAGGGCATGTTGTCGAGTGGCTCAAGCCCGCTCGCTACCGGGCTAAGAAGCCATGATCCCGCTGAAGCGGGAAGATAACAGACGGCTCATATGGTTGGTAATGTATCACGGTTGGTCGTTCCGCTCCGTTTCAAACAACGTCTACGCTAAACAAATCTGCAACACGAACCACCTGTTTCTTCCCGCTTCAGCGGGATCATGGCTTCTTAGCCCGGTAGCGAGCGGGCTTGAGCCACTCGTACAAACCAGCGTTACATCATAACGGGTTTATGCGGCCTCCCATCATCCCATTAACATTGCCGTGTTTCTCAGCCCCTTGTTTGCCGCTTCCCTGCTTCGGGTACGTTTAACACACAAATTCCCAAACGGAGAAACGAATTATGACCCAGCAAGCCTATGGCGTTTTTGATAATATCGAAAGCGCGGAGCGCGCCCTATCCGCGCTGAAAGACCACGGCGCGGACGGCAACGAGGTGTCGGTGGTGCGACGCTCGGACGGCGCGGGCGTGCCGATTGTCGAGCAGGAAGCGTCCACAGGCGTTACCGCGACAACTCCCGCCGATGTAGTGGCCGGGGCGGCGAAGGGCGGCGCGGCGGGTATCGCGCTTGGTATTTTGGGGGGCGCGCTCGCCCTCACTATTCCTGGTATCGGCCCGATTCTTGCGGCGGGTCCTATCGCGACTGCGGTCGCCGCCGCGCTCGCAACCGGCGCGGCGGGCGCGGTCAGCGGCGGCGTGGTCGGCTACTTCGTGGATCAAGGCGTGTCCGATGACACCGCCCAGCGCTACGGCGACGCCCTGACGCGCGGCAACATTCTGGTCGCGGTCCGCGCCGCCGGTATTACCACAGCCGACGCCCTGATGATTATGGAAAAATACGGCGCGACCGAAACGTCCGTTCACAGCATCGGCGCGCCGATGGACGGCGCAAGCGAGCCGCCCATTATTGACCGGGAAACCGACCTGGTTGATGCTGTCCCCGCCACGCGCGCCGATATGGAAATCCCGCGCGTCGCCGCCGGATAGTTCGGCGCATCGGCTGTTTTGTCACTTCAATAAACGCAACGCCGCCGTCCGGTTTGGAATGAATTCTTCAAACCGGACGGCGGCGTTGTGGTAGTTGCGGTAACCTTTGAGTTTATCTTTCCGCTTCGTGCGCTTGTTTTTCGGCTTCGGCTTTGCGCGCTTCCTTGCCGCCCAGGCCAAGCAACATCGAGATCGGCGTGGGCGCGGCGAGGCGCGGGTACAGGCGGAACAGAACGGCCTGGATGCTGGCGGCGACCGGAACGGAAAGCAACATCCCCCACAGGCCGAACAAGTTCGCGCCGAGCAACAAGGCGAATAAGGACAGAATCGGGTGCAGACCCACGCCGCCGCCCACGATGCGCGGCATGAGAACGTTGTCGAAGAGTTGGTTTAGCGCGAACAGCGCGACGGCGGCGATAATGGCCCCGGACGCGCCGCCGCCTGTGGTCAGCATCACGGTCACGGTCAGGCCAATTGTTGCGAGCGCGCCGACATATGGAACGGCATACAGTATGCCCGCGGCGAACCCGATAAGCAGAGCGTAGCCGCGCACGCCGGGAAACCCGAAAAATGACATCGCAAACAAAAACGCCATCGCGCTCACGGCGTAGATCGAGCAAATCGTGAACAAGCCGCGCACGTAGTTGCCGAACACGCCGCCGACATCCTGGGCGGCCCGAAGCGCGCCGGGACGAATACGGCTGGGCAGGAGGTAGAACATTCGCGCCCTTAACCGGTCGAAATCCGACAGGATGTAAAACGTGACGATTGGGATTAAGATCACGGACAGCAGGTTCCCAATGCTTCCGATAAGCAGGCCCGCAAGCCGCCCCGCCCAGTTCCGCAGGAACGTCACCGCTTGATCGCCGTACTGGTCCCCCAATGCGTTCAGGTCGGGCGGCAGCTGCACCGGACCGATTTTCCGGTGCGTTTCCAGGTACGTGTTGATCGCCTCGCGCGCGTTTTGGAAGTAATCGGGGAACTTCAGTATCAGGTTCTGGGCCTGCCCGATAAGGCTTGGCAGAACAAACACCACCAGAGCGGCGAATCCCAAAAGGAACAGGAGGAACACCAAAAGCAGGGCGGGAAGCCGCTTGCCGTGCGTGACGTACTTTTGAATTTTGGACACGACCGGGTCTAAAACCAGCGAAACCGCAACCGCCGCGACAAACGGCATGGCAATCGCGAGCGTCGCCTCCATAAACCGCCAGGAGAGAAAGAGAAGCAGGGCTAATACAGCGGCCCCGAACGCCGCCGACAAGCCCGTGGTGAAACCGTCGCGGCGCAACGCGGCGGCGCGCTCTGACTTGCGCTCTGCGGTCATGGGTTGAACGGTGGTCGCGTCCGGCTCCGGCGTTGCATCGTTGGAGGCGGACGGGGTGACCAAAGGCGAAGCGGCGGCTGTTTCCGACACCAAGACCGGAGCGGCGGTGACGGCGGGCGTCGTTGCAACCGTGAGCGCCGCCGCTGTTTCGTAGGCCGTTGCGGCGTTGTTAGTGCGGGTGGGGGCGCTTGCCGCCGCGTGTGGCTGGTAGCCGTTGGGGGCGAACCAGAGCGCGCTGGTTTCGGCATCGCCGGTCGCGGCTTCCGCTACCGAAAGCGCGGCGGAGCGGGTTTCCGCCCCGTCCTGGTTGCCCGGCTTGTAACCGATCATAATCAAAACCGGGCTGTCGCCGGATTTTCGCAGGGTGTCCGCGAACGCTTCCTCCGGTTTGTAAAGGACGCGCAAGCCCGCCGCCTCGCCAGTCGCGGCGTAGGCGAGAAGCGCGTCGGCGTCCCGCGCGGGCGCAAACGGAAACGCCGAACGAAGGTCATTCGGCAACGCGGGAATATGTGGCGCAATCGTCGCGCCAGGCGACACGGGACGCGCGCCGGGAACATCGGCGACGGCTTGGTTGGGGGCGGTTTTATCGTCGGGGGTATGGCTCAAAACATTTTTCCACAGGCGCGGCGGGCGCAACAGCACGAAAATATAGATAACGGCAAAAAACCGCGGACGCCGTCACGGGCTTCCACGGTTTGTACACTGTACCCATTTATTACGCTACGACAAAAGGGAACGGCCCAAGCGGTTCACGAAAGCGAACTTCGGCTATATCTTCGATTCGGCGATCATCGCTTTTTTCAAGTTTTCCAGCGCGCGGTGTTGCAAGCGTGATACGTGCATTTGCGAGATGTTCAGGTTTTTCGCGACCTCGGCCTGCGACAAGTCCTTGAAAAATCGCAGTTGGATAATCGCCCGTTCGCGCTCATCTAACTGCTCGATCGCCGCGTTCAGGTCGCCGTAGCGCTCCATCGCCTTTAGCGTTTCGTCTTCGCCGCCGATAAACTCGGCAAGCGTCATCGGAGACGAATCCGAGTCCTGCGACGTGCGCGAATCGAACGAGACCGTGTCGTACGCGTTGCCGAGTTCGATAGCCTCGAGCGTTTCTTCTTCGGTCGCGCCAATCGCCTTTGCGATCTCGGCGACCGTGGGCGAGCGGCCTAATTTCGTCGAAAGCGAGTCTACCGCCTTGTTTGCGGCTTGATTTAACTCCTGCAAACGGCGCGGCACCTTGAGGCTCCACGCTTTATCGCGGAAGTACCGGCGAATCTCGCCTACGATGGTTGGCGTCGCATACGTCGAGAACTTATTGCCCCGCTCGCCGTCGAAGCGGTCCACGGCGTTTACCAGCCCGATCATGCCGACCTGCACCAAGTCTTCGAGCGGCTCGCCACGGTTGGCGAATTTTCCTGCAAGAAATCGCACCAGGTTGTGGTGCATGGCGACAAGCCGCTCACGAACGCGCGCATCGCGCGTCCGGGCGAACTCACGAAAAAGGCGCTCGGCCTCGGTGTCATTCACCGAAGGGGATATTCGGGGAACCGTCATTGAATCCCTTAGCCTTCCACATTGGCGGACGCCACGTATTTCACCAGCCGTACGCGCGTTCCGCCGCTTGAAACGGTTTCGACCTGAACTTCGTCCACCAGAATTTCCATCAAAAGCGCGCCGAGTTCCTGACTGTTCATGCCGTCAATCTCGCTCGCCGTTCGCGTTTCGTCGAGCAGGGCGCCGCTCTCACCCCCGGATGTCGCGCCGCCAAAGCGGTCTTCGACCTGGATGGTCAACTTCGCCGCCTCGACCTCGCAACTGATTTCAACCAGCGGATTGGACGCCCCCTCACGGTTGGCGCGCTCGATAGCGTTCGCGCACGCTTCGCCGACCGCAAGACGAATATCCTCGATCTGATCGTAGGAGAATCCCATGCGCGAGGCGACGCCAAGAAGGGTCAGGCGCGCAGTGCCGACATACTCGGGCGTACACGGGATGGTTAGCGTCACCACAGCGGTATCGCTGTGGTGCGCAGTGGCGGCTTTAACACCGCCGTTCATAATTTGATCCGACATCACGATTACCTTCTACTTCGCCGCGAGCGCGTCGGCTTCGGTGCCGTAAACGTCGAAGATTTTGTTCAAGCCCGTGATCTCGAAAATACGCGAAATGCGCGGCGATGGCCCAACAAGCCGGAGCGAGCCGCCCTGCTCTTTGATGCGCTTGACGCCGCCGATAAGAATGCCCAGACCGGTGGAGTCCAGATACTCGACTTTGGCCAGGTTCACGAGCAAATGCTTCACGCCGCCGTCCACCTGATCCATGATCTCCTGACGCAAACCCGGCGCGGTGTACACATCCACCTCGCCTTCAAGGTCCAAAGCCTGCGTGTCCTCGTCCACGCGCCGGGGCGTGACCTTCAAATTCATACTAGTTGTTTCGATTGACATACCGACTCCTTGTGCAACTAACTCTGCGACTAACCGCCGCTTTAGCGCGGCTTCCTTACCTGAAGACGACAAATTCGGCAAAAGCGTTCGCTTTGTTACTCGGTCACCGCTACCGGCGTTTGCGTTTCAATATGGGCGTCCAGTTGCGCGCTCAGTTCTTCTTTTTTCTGAACGTACGCTTCCTTGCCCGCCTCGACCGAGCGCACGATATTTTCGCGTGTTTGGTCCAAAACATTCTTGGAGCGCGTCACCAGACCGGACGCCGACCCTTGCAACTCGTCCAGCGTTTGCTCGGCTTTGGATTTCAGGTCGCCCACTGCGCCTTCCAAATCCGCGCGCGTGTCCGGTCCGCTTTTGGGCGCGAACAACAAAGCAAGCCCGCCGCCGACCACGACGCCGATCAGGACGCCCGCCGCGACGTTGCCCCAAAAATGCCCGTTGTTGTTATTGCGGTTGTAGCCTTCCATTTCGTAGCTATCTGTTTCGTATGCGTCCGACATCTTCGTTTTTATCCTTGTATTTTCCCGCCGCTCGATTATTGGTTCAAAAGAATCGCGCCGCTTACCGTTTTATTTAACGATAGCCGCGCCGCCGCGCCGGGTACAGCGGTAGTTTACCCCCGCGCCTGCAAAAAACAGTCACCCGCAGATTAGAAATTTTATAACCTATTGCGACAAAAGAACGCCCCCGCGCGTTCCCGTCGAAACAGGAAAACGCAAGGGCAATCACGCGCCGACCTTTTTAACTATCGCGCGCCGGTAATCGTTCCCCCGCCCAAAACGCGGTCGGAATGATCGCCGACGCCGTAAAACACGGCGGCTTGACCGGGCGCGACCGCGCGAAGCGGCTCGTCAAAGCGCACCGCAACGGTATCGCCCTCTTCTTCGCGGGTAACCGTCGCGGGGCGGGCCTTCATATTGTAGCGAATTTTCACCCGGCACGGAACCGATTCGCCAACGGGCGGCGGGGCAAGCGATACCCAGTTCAGATCGTCCACGTTGCATCCATCCGCGAACAACTCCGCGTCCGGCCCGACCGTCACCGTGTTCGCGCGGGCGTCCACCTGAAGCACGTACAGCGGGATCGCCGAGCCGACATTGATCCGCTTGCGCTGACCGACCGTGTAGAAGGCGGCCCCGTCGTGCCGCCCCAGCGTTTTGCCGCCCGAATCCACAATCGCGCCTGATGCAACCGTTTCCGGCGCGTTCTGGGCCAAAAAATCCGTGTAATCGCCGTTCTGCACAAAGCAAATTTCCTGCGAATCCGGCTTGTTCGCGACCGCAAGGTTGTACCGACGCGCCATATCGCGCGTTTCGGCCTTGTTCGCAAGCTCGCCCAACGGCATGGTCATATGCGCGAGTTCGGACTGCTTGCTCGCGTACAGCGCGTACGTTTGGTCCTTGTCATCGTCGCGCGCCTGCGCCAAAACAAACCGCCCGGTCTCGGTATCCTCGAAGATACGCGCGTAGTGACCGGTCGCGAGCTTGTCCGCGCCGAGCGACAGGGCGCGCTCCATCAGGGCGTCGAATTTGATATACCGGTTGCAGTTGACGCACGGGTTCGGCGTCCGCCCATTCTTGTACGCCTCGATAAACGGCGCGATGACTTTATCGTGGAACGGCTCCTGGTAGTTCAAAACGTAGTGCGGGATCCCGACACGGGCCGCGACTCGGCGCGCATCCTCGACCGCGCCGAGCGAGCAGCAGCCCGCGCCTTTGGTTTCGGTTGCGGACTCCTGCCAAATCTGGAGCGTGATCCCGATAACCTCATGGCCCTGCTCCTTGAGAAGCGCGGCGGCCACCGACGAATCCACCCCGCCCGACATCGCCACCACGATGCGCTGGGGCGTAAGGGGGCCGTCGCCGCTAATTGCGCCGCTCGTTAAAAGGTTGTTCGTTTCGTGTATCGCGCCGTTCATTACGCTTTCATTTTACCTTTTGCGGCGGGTACTCGCCCGTTGCGAGAACGCGGGTTGAAACCCACGTTCTTGTATCACCGTTCCGCTTGCTGGATAACACGCGCTCCCATACCATAGCCTTCTTCCTGAGCCTGTTGTCGTGCAGTCAGCCCCGCATGGTTTATTAGAGACGTATCCGCGCCGTGACTAAGAAGCAGGCGTATCGTCTGAAGATGCTTTGCCGCAACCGCGGCGTGTAGCGGGGTCCTGCGAAGAAGATCACGGGCGTTGATACTCGCTCCCGCGTCCAGAAGAACATCAACGACTCGTATATTGCGATGCGCACACGCTTCATGCAGGGGAGTTTTCCCTTGTTGGTTAAGCGCGTTGACTTGCGCGCCCGCCTGCAAAAGAACGCGCACCATGTCGGCGTCGCTTGTCGCCGCCGCCCAATGCAGAGCCGTCATCCCCAAAGGGGATCGAAACTGTACATCTGCGCCCGCTTCCAACAGCAGACGCAGTTTGTCCGCATCTCCCTGAACACATGCGGTGTGCAACACAGGATGGCCCACATCTGTTCCGGCGTGGACATCCGCCCCATGTAGAAGTAAGCAACGAACGCAGTCTATATCGTTATAGGCGACCGCCAAGTGGAGCGGCGTGTCGCCACACCAGTTGGGCGCGTTCACCAAACAGGGGTCGGCATACAGGAGGCGCTCAATTTCGGAAACATAGCCATTCTCAGCCGCTTCATGTATTTCGTCCCACTGCTTCGTCATAGACATGTAATAATCGCTCCTACGCCGTTCTTAATAGGAGGCTTACGCACCATATTGTAACTTACTTGTTCGACTTGTTTGCGCTACTTTGACTTACGGCGGGCTTGCCTTTCTATTCCGTTCTCACCTCGTCGCTCCATTGGGGGTAAACTATAGATAATTGTAATCCCAAGCGCGCCCCATTCTTGCCCGAGCATTTGTTCCAAATGACCTCGTCGTCGCTTGACACCCATTTCCGCCCGTTTTATACAGGAGCCGCCCTTGTCCGCCTACGTGCCAAACGAAGTTGATGTTGAACTCGAAACCCTGATTCGCGCCCGCTACCCGCTCATCTATGTCGTGTCGTGGGAGGAGCGACGGGTTGAGGAAACCCTGCGCGAGATTTGCCAGAAGCGCAACAAGAAAATGCTCCTGTGGAGTTTCACGACCGGCATGGCGGGAAACCTCGCGTCCAAAGACCCGCTCGCCGCGCTCGATTTCGTGATGAACGCGCCCGACCAGAGCGTGTTCGTGCTGAAAGACTTTCACCCGTTTATCAGCGATGTCGCCGTCACGCGCCGCCTGCGCGATCTGGTGTACACCCTTAAAACGTCGTACAAAACGCTGATTCTGTTGTCGCCGCTCTTGAAACTGCCGCCCGAGTTGGAAAAAGAAATCACGGTCGTGGACTACCAACTGCCCACGGTTGGCGATATTGACCGGCTTTTGGAGGGCATTATCCAGTCGGTCAAGGCGAACCCGCAGATCAAGGCGGACTTAACCAAGCAGGAGCGCGAGCAGGTCTTGCAGGCCGCCGCCGGGCTGACATCGAACGAGGCCGAGAACGTTTTCGCCAAATCGCTGGTTGAGAAGCGCGGCTTCGATGTGGACGTGATCCTGTCGGAGAAAGAACAAATTATCCGCAAGTCGGGCATTCTGGAGTATTACCGCGCCTCGGATGCCTTCGCCGATGTCGGCGGTATGGACATTCTCAAACAATGGATGGAGCGGCGCACCGTCTCGTTCGGCGAGCAGGCGCGCTCGTACGGCTTGCCCGAACCCAAAGGCATCCTGCTACTCGGCGTGCAGGGGTGCGGCAAGTCGCTGACGGCGAAGGCGATTGCGAGTTTGTGGCGGTTGCCGCTACTGCGCCTCGATGTCGGCAAGGTGTTCGCCGGGGTGGTGGGCGCATCCGAGGAGAACATGCGAAAGGCGATCAGCGTCGCCGAGTCGGTTGCGCCGTGCGTCGCGGGCGATACGCGCATTACGCTCGCCGATGGCTCGGAGCGCACGATTCAGGAGTTGTACGACGGCGATACGGACCGCCTCGACGTTCTGGGCATGACCGATGATTTCCGCACGGTTCCGGTTCGCGTCAAAGCCGTCACGCGCCGCGCCGCGCCCGACCTTTACACGGTTCGCCTGCGCCATTCCACGTTGCAAGCGACCGGCAACCATCTCCACCCCGTTTTGCGCGACGGCGAACGGACCTGGGTCCGCACGGACGCGTTGCAAAAGGGCGATCATGTCGCGGTTCCGCGCGCCTTGCCGAACGCGCAACCCGCCCCCGCCGTTTTGGATCTACTGCCCGGCGAAACGCGCCTTTATGCGCCCGGCGCGCTCGCGTACTCCCGCCCCGAAGCCGTCACGCCGCAGCGACGCCACGCCGCGCGCGCGCGAAACGCCGAATACGTCAAGGTGTCGGAACTCGCGGACCGAGGGCAAACGCCGCCGCGTCAAAACGTTACAAAGTTCGCGATTGGTCGCGGCGGGACCACGGACAGCGTGTTGCCGCGCGTACCCGAAATCGTGAGCGACGAGTTGGGCTATCTGCTCGGCCTGCTTGAGTCCGACGGCTATATCGGCAAGCGTCACACCATCGGCTTTGTGAACACGAACGCCGCGCTTCACAAGCGGTTTTCGCACACGCTTTGCCAGTTGTTCGGCTTGCAAACCGTGACGCGCTTGAATGACACGGCGGGCAAAAACTCTGCTTTGTCCGGGACGGGCGAGAACGGCGTTTGGAAGCCGTGCTTCACGTCCAAAGTGACGAACCGCTTGCTCGCGCATCTGCTTACCGATTTGCGCGTCCGCTTGCTCACCCTGCCCACGTCGTTTTTGAATGCCTTCCTGCGCGGCGTGTTCGATGGCGACGGGTGCGTGTCGGATAGCCAAACCGGGGCGGTTCCGCGCGTTATCCTGACCGCGAAAAAGCCCGAAGCGAACCAACTGCTCCGCTCGGTTCTTTTGCGTGCGGGCTTCCAAACCAGTAATGCGGGACATTGTAACATCGAGATAACCGGCTGGCGCAATGTGGAGCGATTTATCCATCAAATCGGGTCCCATCACCCTTGCCGCCGCGAACGGATGGAGGCGTGGCTCGACGCCGCCCTGCCAACGCAACCGAAAGATCGCGGCGACACGGTTCCCGTGGGCGCGCTTTTGCGCCGCGCGCGGCGAGCGGTCGGCATGGGGTCGCACCAGTTCGCGTCTGCATCGTCCGGCTTGATCCACCGGTACGAGCATAATACGGGGCATCCGAACCGTGAGCGTCTCGCCGGGCTGGTCGCGGAGATGCGCGAGTGCGTAACCGCGCACGGCGGCGCTATCTCTACGGAAGTGGAAACGCTCGCCCGCCTCGCCGCCGCCCCGATTGCGTGGAGTCCGGTTTTGTCCGTCACGCCCGCCCCGACGCCCGAATTCGTATATGATTTAGCCTGCGACGGCGTTCATAACTTCATCGCCAACAATGTGTTCACGCACAACTGCGTGTTGTGGATTGACGAATTGGAGAAGGGCTTCGCCGGGACACAAAGCTCCGCCTTCTCGGATGGCGGCACAACCAGTCGCGTTTTCGGCTCATTTATTACGTGGTTGCAAGAGAAAAAGGCGGCGTGTTTCGTGATCGCGACCAGCAACGATGTGTCGCAACTGCCGCCCGAACTCATGCGAAAAGGGCGCTTCGACGAGATCTTTTTCGTGGATCTGCCCGCGTACCCGGAGCGGCGCGAAATCTTCGAGATCCACCTGAAGAAACGGAAACGCGAACCTTCCGAGTTCGATTTGGACCGATTGGCGCGGGAAACCGTGGGCTACAGCGGGGCGGAAATAGAACAGGCCGTGGTCGCGGCCCTGTTCGTGTCGTTCAACGACAGCATGCGCCCGCTTGCAACCGACGATCTGCTGAAAACCATCAAGGAGAGCGTGCCGCTTTCGGTGACCATGCGCGAGGGGATCGCGCGATTGCGGGAATGGGCGGAAACGCGCGCCCGGCCCGCGTCGTCCGAGCAGGCCGAGCCGACCGAAGAACTCGCCGCGCTGGACCCGCTCGAAGCGCGAAACTCGTTGTACGGGCGCGAGGAGGAGGCGTCCTCGTATGACATGGACAGCGCGCTCGCCGATGGCGAGGCGCAGGCCGCCGCGCTCAATGCTCGTCTTGCCGCGCTTGAAGCGAAAACCGCGACTGGCCTGTCGAACGTGATGCACGAAACGCAAAATAGCGGCATGACGCCGCCCGCCCCGCGCCTGCCGGTCGTGGCGTCGCAGGGAACCGAGGGGAATATCGCTCCGGGGACTGGTATCACCGCGCCCGCACCGGGCGAGGCCCCCCCCGCCCCCAATAATGGGGGAGCTGTTGGGGCAAGTTCGTCCACTGCCAGCGATGGAGCAACCAACGCCTCCGCCGATGCGGGCACGCCTTCTTCCTCCGAAGCGCCCCCATTATTGGGGGCGGGGGGAGTTTCGCCTGCCGAAACCGCGCCCTGGGCGCAAGACGAAAAACCGTCGTGACGCCGCTTGCCGAGAAGATCCGCGCGATAGGACGCGACACGCTGAACCAAAACGCCGTACTGGGCGTCGCGGCGACGTTTTTGCCGACCGGCGAAAGCGTCGCCGTGGACGCCGACACGGTGTTTCCCACGGCGAGCGTGGTTAAAGTCGCCATTGTCGCCGAACTGCTCGCGCAAACCGAAGAAGGACGTATTGACCTTGCGGAAACGGTAACGGTAACCGGAGACGCTCTGGTGGCAGGGTCGGGAGCGCTGGCGCAACTAACGCCGGGTTTGCGCTTGCCGCTCCGCGATCTGGCCTTTCTGACGCTGTCCATTTCCGATAATACGGCGTCCAATCTATGCCTTGCCGCCGTGGGCGGGTCGGACGCGGTCAATGCCCGGATGCGGTCGTGGGGAATGTCGGAAACCGTGATCCACCGGCCTATCCGGTTTAAGTTGGGGCCAAACGACCCGCCGCACACCGCAACCGGAACGCCCGCCGATTTTGCGCGCTTGCTATCCCTCGCCGCGCGCGGCGCGTTACACAGTCCCGTTGTGTCGCGCGCTCTGCTCGACCTCATGGCGCACTGCGCGAGCGATGAGCTTTTGCCGCGCTACCTTGAGGTGAACCCGTGCGCGAGCGATTTAAGCGTGGACGCCCCGCCGTTCGCTATTCGCCATAAGACGGGGGCCGTGACCGGCGTCCGCAACGATGCGGGCGTTATCTACAAAGGCGCCGACGCTCTCGTGGTCGCCGCGTTCACCAAAGGTGTCACCGATACGCGCTGGACGGCGGCGAACCGGGGGTGCGAAACGGTCGCGCGCGTCGGCGAGGCGTTGTGCGCCCACTTTTTCCGGTAGCGGGTAACCTAAAATCCGCCCCCGGCGCTTTGATTCACTTCCCCTCGCGCGATAAAGAACCACACGGGCGCAACGGCATCGCATTCGCACAAAAGCGCTCGTTCAAAGGACAAAAGCATGGCTTGGAAAGTGGTGGATCGTCGGCTGGGTAAAGCGGAACCGCCGAAGCAAAGAAATAAAAGGCAACGTGAATGGGACGCCAAGTACGGCGAAGGCGCGTGGGAAGTCGGCTATGTGGTAGACGGGAGAGTTCATCGGTCAGGAAGAGGCTATCGAGGCCATTTACTACCGCAGTTACGAACAACATTTCCAGCGCCACCCGGCTGACCTGGAAGAATTAGTCGCGCTGGCTCGCGTCTTGCGCAACCCGCATACGCTGGCGACAAAGAGCGTGGACCTTCAGGTTCCTGCGATTATGGAGTATTTGGAACGCCATAATCTGACGCTACAGGGCCGCGAACTGGTGGACATCGGGTCATACGATGGGCAAGCCTCGCACGCTCTCAGTATCCGCCTCAGCCCAGTTTCGGTTCGTGTGATCGGCGACCCCAAAACGACGGTGGAGCAGTACTGGCAGGACAAGAAATGCTTAGCCGTTTGGGAGGACGAGTAGACGCCCCACATGGCGCGGATAACGTGCGCGTGGCGGTTTGGTTTGACAGTTGAAACGCAAGCGGCCCGCGAAACAGTGTGTTTCGCGGGCCGCTCAATCAATAACCTTTCAAGCAGGAACCCGGCACAGGGAAAGTAACGGACTACCGGCCTGTGCCGCCGCCCGGACCCGGCGCGGTCACGCCCGACCCGCCCACCGTTGCGCCAGACGTGGTCGCCCCGGCAGTCGCGCCGCCTGCGGTTGCGCTACCGCCCATCATCGAACCGCCCGCCGGCGCGCCGCCAGTACGAGCGCCGCCTACGGTTGCGCCGCCTGCCGTTGCGCCGCTACCTGATGTCGCGCCGCCGCTCATTGCGCCGCCGCCCGCGCCGCTTGTGGACCCCGCCGTGGCCCCGCCGCTCATCGCGCCGCCCGGTCCGGGCGGGCTGGTCGTTGATGACCCGCTGGTCGAGCCGGACGACACTCCGCTCGTTCCCGCGGTTCCCGCCGTTCCGCCTGCGGTTACGTCGCTCGTCATTCCGCTATCCGAGCCGGAAGGCGATGGGGACGCTACAACGGAGGGAGTTGTTGAACCGCTCGTCGTGGTTCCGCTCTCCGTGGAAGCGTCGTTGGATTTGCAACCGGCGCAAAACAAGGTGGTCGCGGCGGCGATCGCGGAGATAGCGTACAATGCAGGTCGTCGAAGACTGGTCATAATAAAGTGTCTTTCTTCAAAGAAATACCGGCAAAATTAACAGCGTCGCTTTATGTTTATGACGTACCCCCATATATTTACGGGCGAAACGCCAATAACGTCCCTGCGGCGAAAACTATCATCGAACAAGGCAATCAAGAATAATGCGCCAACAATTGGAAGCGTGGGTGGACGCCCACGCGAGTGAAATCATCGCGTCTACGCAGGCGGTTTTGCGTATTCCGTCGGTTGAGGAAAAAGAAACGGCGGGGCCGGATGCGCCGTTTGGCAAGCCGGTCGCGGACGCCCTCGCGCACACGCTCGCCGAGTGCGAACGCTTAGGAATGGCGACGGAGAACTTCGGCGGCTACGCCGGTCACGCCACGTTCGGGCAGGGCGACGAGATCGTGGGCATGCTCGGGCATTTGGACGTGGTTCCGGTCGGCAAAGGCTGGACGTGCGATCCGTGGGGCGCGGACGTGCGCGACGGCTTCCTGTGGGCGCGCGGTTCCGCCGATGACAAAGGGCCGACATTCGCGGCATTGTGGGGCGCGAAGGCGGTTTTGGATTGTATGGAGGCCGAAGGCGCGACGCTGAACCGGCGCATTCGCTTGATCTTCGGGTGCGATGAGGAAAGTGGCTGGCAATGCATGGAACACTATTTTGGCGCGGCCCATCAGCCCAAACCGACCGTCGCGTTCACGCCGGACGCGATGTTCCCGCTTGTGTACGCGGAAAAAGGCTCGTTTACCGCGGTTGCGGCGTTTGAGGTTGACCAAAACAAGAGCGAGGGCGGATTACGGGTCGCGCGGTTTCAGTCCGGCTTGCGGCCCAATATGGTGCCGGACGAGGCCGACGCCCTTCTGACCGGTCCGGATGATGTTTTGGATGGCGCGGCCCATGTTTTAGCCGAGGTTCCCGGCCTGACTGTGGAGCGCGATGGGAGCGGGTTGCAGGTTCACGCCAAAGGGCGCGGCGCGCACGGCTCCACCCCCGCCGTCGGCGACAACGCCGCCGTGAAACTGCTCCGCGCGCTTAGTTCGTCGCAGTCCGCTTTGGACGAGATGAACGGTGCGGACGCGGCCTGGATGACGGATTTGGCGCGGCGGGCGGCCCCGGACGGTTCCACAGTGGGTATCGGCGGATCGGACGAGGTGACGGGCGCGCTGACCAGCAATCTGGGGATTGTGACGTGCGAGAACGGGCGGGTCGAGGCGACATTCAATGTGCGCTACCCGGCGACCTGGGACGGCGACGAAACCACGGGCAAGTTCGCCGGATCGGTAGCCGAGACCGGCTGGACCGTTCCCACTCTGCACCACACGCCGCCGCTGTATGTCCCGCAGGATCAGGAGCCGGTGAAAACGCTACTTCGCGTGTACCGCGAGCATACCGGCGACAACCGCGCGCCGCTCACGATGGGCGGGCGCACGTACGCCACCTCGGTCGCGCCGGTCGGGGTGGCGTTCGGGGCCGCGATGCCCGGCGATCCGGAGGTAGCCCATCAAGCCGATGAGCGTTTCACGGTTGAGCGGCTGTTGCAGTGCGCAAAAATCTACGCCCATGCGCTGTACGAGTTGGCGACGCAAACCACCTAACCACTAATACTTTGGACTCTCACCCCCTAACTCCCTCTCTCGCAAGCGAACGAGGGGGAACCAGATAAAGAGTACAGAACAGCAAGCGAATCAAGCAAACCGTCTTAGTTCGGATTCCCCCTCGTTCGCTTGCGAGAGAGGGGGTTAGGGGGTGAGAGTCCGAAGGAACGGCGGCTGGGATCACTCCTCACTTATCGGGCCGTTGGGGAGGATAACCGCCTTGACCACACGGCCCGCTTCCACATCGGCGAGGGCGGTTCCGGCCTCGTCCAGGCTGTAGCGGTGCGAGATCAAATCGGACCAGTTGATTCCGCACGTGCGGCGCGCCTCGGTTTCCATCACCTGCATCGCGCGCCACAGGTGCGCGTAATCGCTTCCCCAGCATCCGCGAATTTCCAGATGCTTTTTGTTGATCTGCGTGTGCGGGTTTAGCGGGACGCTTCCGTGGTCCGTGTACTGACCGACAATCACGTAGCGACCGGCGTCGCGCGCCAGATCACAGCCTTCCCCGACGGCCTGGGGGTTACCGCTCGCCTCGATAACGATGTCCGGGCCGCGCCCGCCTGTTTGCTCCAAAATCGCGCGTTTGCGCTCGCCGGGCGTGGTTTGCGTCACGTCCACGGTCCAGTCCGCGCCGAATTTTTGGGCCATCGCAAGTCGCAGATTCGGTGCGCCGATCACGCCTACCCAGCCCGCTCCGCTGATTCGGGCGAGGGCGACGGCGCTGAGACCGACCGGCCCGCTTCCTTGAACCAACACGCGGTCACCGAGTTTGATCTGGGCGAGTTCAATTGCGTGAACGGCGGTCGGAAGGCCGCAACCGCCCCCGATCCACATTTCCGGCGTCACCGACGGCGCAAGCGGGAGAATGAGAACGCCGGGTTTGAGGTAGATTATCTCCGACCAGCCGCCCAGTAAGCCGTCGTCCGCGCCGAACGTGATCCCGTACACGCGCCGGTGCGGACAGCGAGTGGACGCGCGCGCGACCAGGCAATGCCAGCAGTGATGGCATGTCCCATGCACATCGAGAAACGTGACGATTTGCCCTTCGCGAACGAGGTTGCCGTCCACATCCCGTATATCGCCGCCGGTCGCGAGGATTTTCCCCACGCTCACATGACCGGGTATCAACGGATACGGAACGCCTTCGAGCCGCCCGCGCCACAAGTGCGTATCGGTTCCGCACACCTCGGCGGCGAGCGTTTGCAAAACCGCCCCGCCCGGTTCCAAAACAGGAAATGGGAACGCGCGAATTTCCACATCGGCGCCGGGAGCGGGAATCACGGCGGCGCGAACCGGGGTTGGGGCGGCGATAGTTGAAGAAAAACTCATGCTCGCAGGATACCGCGCCGCCGCCAAAATCGCGCCCCGTTCGCTTGTTCCTCTGCGCGCCCTATCGCCACGCAGGTCAGGCGCAAGCCGATGTAGAAGATGCCTTAACGTGCGTTCGGTTTCCCGAGGGGCTTTAGCCCCTCGGGAAACCGAACGCACGTTATCTTAACACGATACGGCTCTTTGCCCAGCGCGTTTGCCTCAGCGCAACCAAAGTCACAAGAAAGTAACTTATGTCCGCACCAAGCCCCCCAACGCCTCCGGGCGCAGAACCCGCCGCAACGCAGGAGAACGTTATCTACGACGAGGCGGAGGTTCCGGCGTATACGTTGCCGGATGCGCTCACCTTAGCGAACGGCGAGCCTGTCACAAACGCCGACACGTGGGGGCGCGAGCGGCGGCCCGAGATACTGCGCTTGTTCGAGCGCGAAGTGTACGGAAAGGCGCCGGGGCGACCGTCGCAACTGCGTTTTGAAACGACATCCGTTGACGAGGCGGCGCTGAACGGCGCGGCGACACGCAAAGAGGTGACGCTTCATTTTGGCGCGGGCGACAACGCTTCCGCCGCGAACCTTCTTATCTACCTGCCTAACCGGCGAGACGGACCGGTTCCGGCGTTTGTCGGACTGAACTTCGATGGGAACCACACAGCCCACGGCGACGAGAGTATCACGCTTGCGAAACCGCCCGGCGCGACCGCGACCGACAAGGCGCGCGGCGCAAGCGCGGAGGCGTGGCAGGTCGAGCGAATCATTGACCGCGGCTACGCTGTTGCGACCGTTTGTTACCACGACTTCGCCCCCGACTTCGACGATGGTTTCCAGAACGGCGTCTATTCGTTTTTTTACGCACAAGGCCAAACCGCGCCCGCCCCGGACGAATGGGGCGCTATCGGCGCGTGGGCGTGGGGTCTTAGCCGCGCGCTCGACTATATGGAAACCGATGCCGCGATTGATCCCTCTCGTGTCGCGGTGATGGGGCATTCGCGTTTGGGCAAGGCCGCGCTTTGGGCGGGCGCGCAGGACGAGCGGTTCGCGCTGGTCATCTCGAACAACTCCGGTTGCGGCGGCGCGGCCCTATCGAGGCGACGGTTCGGCGAAACCGTCGCCTCCATTAATAGCCGTTTCCCCCACTGGTTCTGCGCCAACTTCAAACGCTACAACAACCGCGAGGACGCGCTTCCCGTAGACCAGCATCAACTGATCGCCCTGGTCGCGCCGCGTCCCGTGTATGTCGCCTCCGCCGAAGACGATGCGTGGTCGGACCCGCGCGGCGAGTTTCAGGGCGCGCTACACGCCGACCCCGTGTACCGCTTGCTCGGCGCGGGGGGCCTCGACATAAGCGAGATGCCGCCTATAGAGCAAGCCGTTCAAAGCCCAATCGGCTACCATATCCGGCGCGGCGGGCATGGCGTGACCGCCTACGACTGGGAGCGGTTTCTCGATTTCGCCGACCGTCACCTACCTCCGAAATAGAATCGTCGCCGCAAGCAAACAGCGAAGAGGTTAAAACCTTTAAGCGCGACGCGTTAGCCCGTATCGCACACGGCGCGATTTGCGTTCTCCTTTATTGGGTCGTTCCTACCATAGCAAGCGACGATCGCTGGTTGAGGATCGCAGACAAACTCGTCCAATAAACAGGAGAACAAGAGGAAATGAACGTTTCATATTTTATTCCCGATCGTACGCGGGTGGCGCTAAGGCTTCTGATAAAGGTCGGAACCGTAGCGTTTCTTTTGGTAATTCTTTTGGTGGCCTTATTTCTCATCATGGGGGAAACGCCGCCCGGCGGATTGGCGCTTCCCTCAGTCTTGCTTGGGATAGGTTTCCCCAACATGGCGATTTTGTCCCACTTCACGCGCCCGTCCCGTTTGCGACGACCTACTCTCATCATAGACGAAGTTGGGATAACGGATTGTCTCAGTTCCGGGATGCCCGCAACCATCCGCTGGGATGAGATAGGACGCGTTGAACCCCGCTCGTGGTGCGGTTTTCAGTTTCTTGCCCTTCACCCGCAGGACACGAAGGCGTACATAAAGCGGCGCAACAACCCTGTATTACGTTTTGTCCTCGGGTTGAATCAAAGTGTTTATGGAAGCCCGGTGGGGATTTGGCAGTTCCTTTGTCCGGAGCCTTTGTCGCCGTTGAAAAGGTTGATCGAAAGCCGGATCGCGCTACAAGTCTCGGAGGCGAGCGTTGCGAGAGTCAACGCCACCGCCACAGATGCGACGACTCCGGCGAACTTACTGCAAGCGCGCCGCTGAAGCGCGGCGTGAACCGCGCGGCAATCGTTGTTGTTTTCGAGCAGGTAAACCGCAGACGGGTACAATGACGCCGAACCTAACCGAGGAGGGTTAGTGAATATGAACGAACCGATTCGTATCGGTCTCATCGGGGCAGGGCAGATTGGAACCAACCATCTGACCACGTACAGCAAGATACCCGAAGTCCGAGTGGTCGCGGTTGCCGATCTTTTCCCGGAAAAAATCGAGGCCGCCCGGCGAAACTTCGGCATCCCAGATGGCTACGCGGACTTTCAGGACTTGCTCGCCCGTGATGATATTGACGCCGTGGATGTGTGCGTTCACAACAACAAGCACGCGCCGCTGACGATTGCCGCTTTGAAAGCGGGAAAGCACGTGTACTGCGAAAAGCCGATGGCCGGAACCTATCGCGACGTCGCGAGTATGCGCGACGCGGCGCGCGAAACCGGGCGGATGCTCCATATTCAGATGGCGACGCTGTACTCATCGGAAACCCGTGCGGCGCGTCGCCTCATAGACGATGGTCACCTGGGGAAGATCTACCATGCGCGCTCGTTCGGCTACCGGCGGCGCGGCAGGCCGTTCGTGGACGGCTACGGGACCGCGAACTTTGTGGACAAGAGCGTTTCGGCGGGCGGCGCGCTGTTCGATATGGGAATCTACCATATCGCCCAGATTTTGTATCTGCTGGGCAACCCCTACGTCCAAACCGTCACCGGCGCGGCCCATCAGGAACTCGATATGTACGAGGAGCGGCGGTCGTTCAGCGGGTATAGCGTCGAGGAGATGGGTCTGGGCTTTGTCCGACTGGACGGCGGCGTCACGTTCGACATCGAGGAAACATGGGCGGTCCACCACGACGGGCAGGAGGCGAGCAAAATCCTCGGCGCAAAAGGCGGTTTGCGCCTTAGTCCGCTGACGTTCTTTTCCAGCCTGAGCGATATGTCGTCCAGCGCGACCTTCGATCTTGGCGCCGCCGACGCGCGCTGGCGCTCGTGTTATCCCGAAACCGTTTGGTACGAGTCGTCGCAAAAGCACTGGGCGGGCGCGCTTTTGGGGCGGGTTCCGCTCCTGCCAACCGCCGAGATTGGTCTCAACGCCGCGCTGATCAGCGAGG
This sequence comes from uncultured Armatimonadaceae bacterium, assembly GCA_964252165.1. Classification (GTDB taxonomy): domain Bacteria; phylum Armatimonadota; class Armatimonadia; order Armatimonadales; family Armatimonadaceae; genus CAXUMS01. Next base: position 5,281 of record CAXUMS010000047.1, on the reverse strand, counting down.
GCATCTATCGGTCGAGCGCGTTGGGGCGCGAACTGACGGCGGACGAGATTGAAGCCCAATCCCAAAGCGCCGCGATTGACCCGTACACACCGGAGAAAGTTTGGAAGTGACAACCGAAATGACAAACATTCCTATCGGCCTGCAATTGTTTTCCGTTCGGGGCGAGGTCGCCCGTGACCTGCCCGCGACCCTGAGGGCCGTCGCCGAGTGCGGGTACGCGGGCGCGGAACCGTGGGGCTACGAGGGCGACTCGCTCGACTGGCAGGGCCATTCCGCGCGTGACATTCGCCAAATGTACGACGACAACGGCCTCGCCTGTTGCGGCATGCACCTGTCCGTGGGCGCGCTTCAAGGGGATAATTTACGGCGCACCGTCGAGTTCAACCGTATTCTGGGCAACCGGTTTTTGATTGTCGCGATGGATAAAGCGCGCATGGCGTCCCGCGCGGGCGCGCTCCAACTCGCGGGCATCTTGAACGACGTCTCCGAAACGCTGAAGACCGAGGGGATGTTTACCGGCTACCACGCCCACGGCTTCGACTTCGCCGTTGTGGACGGCGGCGAAATCGCCTGGGACATTTTGTTCTCGAACACGCGCCCCGAAGTCATCATGCAGATGGATATTGGCAACTGCGCCAATGGCGGCGGCGACCCGCTCGCGACGCTTCGCAAGTTCCCCCAGCGCGCCCGCTCGGTCCACCTCAAAGACTTCGGCGGCCCGTCGCCGGACTCGGTGATCGGCGAGGGCAAGGCCGACTGGCCCGAGGTGTTCCGCCTTTGCGAAACCGAGCAAAACACGGAATGGTTCGTCGTGGAAGAAGGAAGCCAGGACGGAACCGGCTTCGACATTTCGCGCCGGAGCCGCGAAGCCCTCCGCAAAATGGGCCGGTAGACGCCCGCGCGTTTATTGGAGCCGCATGGTTTACGGCGCTTACACTTCCGATGAATGAACGAGCGTCGCCGCGCTTTTGTCGTGTCCGCGCTTGGCGTCGCCGGGTGACAAAATAGCGCGGCATCGCCAGCGCGAACAAGGCGATAAAGCGGCAAAATTCGGCAAAAATAAATTTTTGAAAATAGAAGGAAACCCACAAGTGGCTATGGCGTGTACAAGGATTTGTTAGGGGCATGGCAACATCGCCCGAGTGAAAAAGGAAGCGGGCGAACCAGTGTGGCGGAAGGCCTCAACAACAAGTGGCGCAACCGCGTGTCGGGCTTGGTGCGCCGAACCGCGTGCGTCCAACCCGCCGCACTACCTGATTTGGAGCGACGGTTGCTTTTGGTCTTCGACCAACACAACCAAAATTGTATACGCAAACAAACATCAACTCGCTAAAGGCCAATACCAAAAGGAGAGTATGGCGACGCGAAGGACGCTTATCACAGCGCAATTTACCCGCCACCAAACGTGGGGTCAAGTACGCAGTCAGACCCGAACTTGCTGGTGCGTTACGCGGAACTTTGCGAAACCGGAAATGAGGACGAGGAAGCGGCGCGTATGTACAAGCGTGTCGTAGATGGCTACGGCAAAAACACTATCGGGCCTCAGTACCCAAGCGTACCGTCGCAACCGGATTCCGCCGATATAAAGGCCATCGCCTCTGTGAAATTGGGGATAGCCCAATCCTTCGGGGCGCGACAGGCGACACAGGAAAAAGCCATTAACTCGTTTCGTACGGCGGCGCGTTCGCGACCGAATCTTGCGGTTACGCAGTTTTACTATGGTTATGAACTAAAGGAGCTGGGATACCGCCAGCACAACGTAAACCAAGCGCAGGGTGGCGCGACGCTTGCCCAAGCGGTCGCCGTTTTGAAAAGGGCGGAAGCATTGGGCAGAGCGGATGTGAAAGAAGCCGCGCTTCGGGAAGGGCGTAATCTTCCTGGTTTTGCGGACGTAGCGACGCCGGACCCCGCAACAGTAACGGCGCACGAGTAGCGCGGCGGCGCGGCGTGTGCGGGTACGAAAAACCGGAGCGTTCTAAACGCTCCGGTTTTTTTGTGCATTTCGGGTTCGGGAAGTCGCTCGGCCCGTGTTAAGCGCGACCGCGAAAACCGGGGCGGCGACGCTTAACGCCGTCCGCGCCACGGGTCGGGCGCGGGGTGCGACTCACGGACGCGCCCGGCGAAAACCACGGCGGCGCACGCGCCGACAAAAGCCATCGCGGCGAACATCAGGGGCAGGCCGCCAGGCGTGTCCGCGAACAAGCCGCAGGCGAGCGGACCCAATGCCGCCCCCAAGCCGTTCACCGACGCGAGCCGGGCCTGCGCGGCTCCCCGCGCGTGGTCCGGCACGCTGTCATTGACGAACGCGACCGCGATCACGCCCAAAATGCCGAAGTTCAGGCCGTGCAGGGTTTGAACCAAAGCGACCGTGAGCGGGATGGTTGCGGGGATATACAGGAGCAGGCGAAGGGGCATCAGAGCGAACGCGACCAGAAGCGCAGGGCGGCGTCCGTGCCGGTCGGTCCAGCGTCCCACGCGCGTCATGATCAGCACTTCGGATACCACGCCGCCCGCGAACATCGCGGTTATCCACAGGGGACGCGCGCCCAGTTGTTTCATCCAGAGCGGCAGAAACGCGGACGCGCCGTACAGGGCGAACTGGTACAAAAACAACGCGGCGAAAAACCAGCGGAGGTTCAGCGGCGCTTGCGCGCCGGATGTGTCGGCGGGCGGTTGGGAGGACGACGCGGGGTTGGGCTTGACAACCGCGCGGCGAATGTCGGGGACGAACAGGGCGACAAGCGCGATCAAAACGAACAGCGATGGTCCCCACGCGAACAAGGGAAACAGATCGGCGCGGGCGAGTTGGTTTCCCGGCGGCAGGCGTTGGTTCACGATCAGGCCCGCGCCGATCCCGATCACGATATACCCGACCGACCCCCACACGCGGTAGCGCACATACGTCGCGCTACCCCGCTCGCGCGGCGGGGCGTCGCCGGATATTTGCGCCCGGTTTTCGTCGCTGACCAGCCGCGCGGCGAGAACGCCGCCGACCGCATTCAGGTACTGGAAACCGTTGACGCCGATGGCGGTTAAAACGGTGAACGCCCAAAAGCCGCGCGCCTGGCTGTAGCCGAAGTACGCGGCCCCGGACGCAAGCGCGCATGCGACCATAAACGGGCGGCGGGTGTCGAAGCGGTCGGATAAGCGGCCCAAAAGCGGCTGGATGATAAGCCCCACGACCGCCCCGCCCGCGTACGCAAGCCCAAATTGGGAGCGGGTCAGGCCGGACAGCGTGAGGAAAAGCGGCGCGAACGGCTGGATAAAGCCGAACGAGCCGTTCACGAGAAACATGAACAAGCCGAGCGTGAACCGCCGCGCCCGCGTGACGGTTTGCGGCGCGGCGGCGGCGAGCGGGGTTATCTTATTATCGTCGGGAACCGAGGGCGGGGAACTAATCGGTATCGCCCCCGGTCGGCGGCGGCGCATCGGACGAGGCGATTTCGGGTTCGGTTAAGGGCGGAGGGAACGGGGCGTTGTCCAGGCCGGTGCGAACAAACGCGGACCGCAACATCCAAACCGCGCGCCCCTCGTGCGGCCCGGACAAAATACGGACGTACAAGCCCTGCGCCTCGGTCGCAAGATAAGCGTGGGACGGGGGCGCGAGTAGTTTCAGCGCGGTTCCGGCGTCAAGGAAGAACGCCTGCGTCGTTATTCCGGGAACGCGGGCGGTAAACAACGCGCGGTAACCGTGCGTGTCGCGGGCCTGATACGCATCGCGCAGGGCCACAAACGCCCTCGAGCCGCGCGCCGCCTCGACGTGCGTTTGGCCTTCGGCCGGCGTTGCGGTTCCCAAATCGCCGATTTGCGGGTCCGCCGCCGCTTCCCGGTCCGCCTCGGTCGCGTCGGGCATCGCGCTTTTCGCGCTCAGGGCGGCGAGCAGTTCGTCCATGCTTTGCGCGCCCGCGATGTCGCCGCTCGTCAGTCGCTGGGCGAGGTCACGGACGCGCTCTTCCAGCGTTTTTCGATAGTCCGCATCCTCTTTAACGGCCTCTTTCGCTTCCGCTTCCGCTTCTCCGTCCTGCAACTGCCTAATCTCGCGCCGCGCACGCTCCAAATCCACGCCCAGTTTATTGAGGATGCGGCCCGCAAGCCCTTCGCCCTCGCGGATAAGCCCGAGAAGCAGATGTTCGGTTCCGATGTAGTTGTTGTTGAGCTGACGCGCCTCGTCGTAAGCGAGGTCAATCACCCGCTTGGCGCGCGGCGTCAGTTGCATATCCTGACCCAGACGTCCGTCGCCGCGTGCGACCTGACGCTCGATCTCGGACCGGACACGTCCCAGCGAAACGCCGATGCGCTCCAAAATCCGAGCGGCGACGCTGTCATCTTCTCGCACTATTCCGAGCAACAGATGTTCGGTGGAGACATAGTTCTCGCCCAACCGACCGGCCTCTTCCTGCGCGTAGAAAACGGTGCGGCGGGCGCGCTCGGTAAATCGCTGCCAGTTCCCGCCGGACCCCGTTTTTGGTTCCGTGGATGTATCGGCCTGCGGCACAGGCGCGCTTGGCACGTCGCGCGCCTTTACCTCGTTCGCGTCCTCGCTTTCGTCTTGCAACTGCATAACCTCGTGGCGGACGCGTTCCAGGTCCACGCCAAGCGAAAGGAGGACGCGCCCGGCGAGATTCTCGCCCTCGCGGAGAACGCCTAAAAGCAAATGGTCGGTCCCGATGTAGTTGTTGTTCAACCGGCGCGCTTCATCGTAGGCAAAATCAATGACCTGCTTGGCTTGAGCGGTCAACTGCATATCTTGCCCTGTACGCCCCTCGCCGCGCACCGCCTGCCGCTCTATTTCGGACCGCACTTGCTCAGAAGAAACGCCCAGACGCTCCAAAACACGCGCGGCGACGCTGTTTGTTTCGCGCACCAAACCGAGCAGTAAATGCTCGGTGGATACACCGTTTTCGTCCAACCGCGTGGCCTCTTCCTGCGCGAAGAAGATCACGCGGCGGGCGCGCTCGGTAAATCGTTGCCACATGGTTGTTTTGTCCTTTCGCGCGACGCGGGCGGAGGTTGGATATTTGGCGCAAACGGTCTTGATCGCTCGCTTCCTGCTTGCGTTTTCGCCTTTTTCCGCGTCTTCCCCTGCTTCACGCGCGGTTTTTGTTCCGCGAAGGGGCATGGTAGAGCGTCATTAAAGAAAAAGCCACGGACGCAAGTCCGTGGCTTTATTCCTGGGAAGGGAGCGTTTCGTCCGTTTTTTGGCGGCGATGCGCGTTCAGGTTGTTATGGGGCGTTGTTTGTCGAGGGGCTAAAGCCCGCTCGCTAAGCGGCGCGGGGCGCG
>CAXUMS010000046.1:9745-29340 GCA_964252165.1 uncultured Armatimonadaceae bacterium | reverse complement strand
GCAGAACCAGTACACCTGATTGATCCGCCACGGCCCGCGCGGCGCGGTATCGGCGGCGACCGTCGCCGCGTCCTCGTTATCACTTGCCGCCGTGGATGGTCGCGTTGTCGCCATACTGCCCGTTTAATCGCCGGGACGCAAAAGACCTGCGAAAAAAACACAACGGTAATTTGCACTTGGCGACGGGGAACAGCGGATTGGATCGCCGCAACTATTGTCGCTCGAAGAGTTGAAGTCGTGTTTTTCTGTCAATACGAAACTCGATTACGTTTGGGCCGATAGCAAGTTCAAGATTCAAACTGCCCCACTTGCCGCCTGGCTTCATATGAACTTTCGGAGCGTGCGGGTCGGAAACACCGATGAAGCCCACGGAATGGACCATCTTACGACTCGTAAAATAAAGCTCGCGTTCGTTCGAGAACAGGAGATAACCCGCCCCGTCAGGCAGGGAGACCCAGATAACGCCCGGTACGGAACGCCATACCTTCGCTCCCTGTACTAACGTTTTGTTCCGAAACACGTGGAACGAGTCCGTAGGTCGCCACCACCGCACCTGCGCCGCGCCGATGATGAGCAGTGAAAGAAAAGCGACGAAGGCGATGCGCCACCCTATTGTTCGCTTGCTCTTGCGTTTACCCGCCTGGAACTGTTGCACGCTTACCTGAAACTGCTGAAACTGTGTAAGTATTGTCTCGCTCCTCGCACTTACGAACGTATTGGGCCAATGCCGAAACGCTGTCGCCGGGATCTTTGCAAACGCGAACTACGAGGCGCGCTCCGCTGTCAGGGCGAGCAGTTGTTCCACGAACTTGGCCTGCTCGGTTCCTTCCTTGCCGTCCAGCCACTTGACGAACTCATCCCGGCATTCGTCGGCGAGCAAACCGCCTTCAATCGTCGGGGCGGACGATTCCGGGGACTCCGGCGGCTTGACACGTTTGGTGCCATTATCGGCGGGGGCTTCCAGACCGAATAAAATCGTATGGACGCCGACCTCCATCGCCGCCCCCAAACACATCACGCACGGCTCCAAAGTGGACACCAAAATGGCGTCGTCAGCGTCGAGGGGCAGGGCGGGCGGAACGTTCGGATCGTCGCTACCAGCGTTCTCGAACGCGATAATCTCGGCGTGGGCGTTTTTGCGCTGAAGCCCGTTGGAGCGGTTATGCCCGCGCGCGACAATCCGCGCGGTCCCGTCGTGGGCGTCGCTCGGCAGGGCGATTACGCACCCAATCGGGGCCTCGCCCTCAGACACGCCAAGCCGCGCCTCACCCAGCGCCTCTTGCATCAGGCGGATTTTCTCGTCGTCGTTCAGGCGAAGCGGGGGACGCTCGTCGGGTTTCGCGGTCTCGTCGGGTTTCGCGGTCTCGTCGGGTTTTTCGGTTGCGTTGTGGCTCATAATAAGGGTTCCGTTTGACGGTGTACCCCGAACATGAGCCAAATGAACTCCGTGACGCTTGGGAAGCGAACTTCATCTTTTTCCGTTTACGGCGTACGCCGGGAGTAAGCAAACAATACATGAACTTTTACATCGCTAAAGAACCGCCCGCTTCGCATACTCTCGGCAGGTCGTTGGAGATTGCCACAGGGCAAATAGGCCTGCCCGGCTTGACGTGTATGCTATGCGGACAGACGTGGGCGTGGGATGCATTGCGTTTACACAGAACCCTTCCCAACAACATCATACTGCGCGGCCGTAGTCTTTGGCCTGTGCCAACGGATGAGTTCGCTGTCATCGCAAAACAAGTACGCCAGGAATTGTCGCTTCCCGCCGATTATCCGTTGTTGCCAGGAACAAAGTTCGGTCCCATTCGACTTAACATCGTAAGAAGCGAAATCCCAAGTTTCGAGTGGCCCGGTTTATCTTCCCTTGTCATAACGGAATCAACAGCAAACGTTTTGACAGAAGCGGGGCTAACCGGTTGGCGTCCTGAACCCATAGAGATCAATACGTGGTCGCGGTGGTCTTTGCGGCGGCGCGTTAAACCTTCACTGTGTGAGTTAGTCGTGACAGGTTCGGCGGGAACCGCTTACACAACCCCGTTCTTCCCTGTGCTGTCCGTGTGTTCTCTTTGCGGTCGCACCGACTACGGCGACACAACCAGCCTTGACTGTCAAACCGCGACTGTCGATGTCAAAGCGTGGGACGGCTCCGATTTTTGCCGTTTTGCCGGGTTGTGTTGGGGATATGTGGTCGTCACCGAGCGCGCAAAAGCCGCTGTCGAAACCGCCCATCTGGGCAACATTGAGTTTACGCCTTGTCCCGCGCGTTCGTAAGAAGGCCCGCTTGTGACACTCGCGGACGAACCGTTAAAAACTGTTTTGCAATAGCTGCCGGAACAGGGCGTTTCGCAGGGCCTTGTACGCGCCGTCCGCAACCGATTCAGGCGTCGCTGATGCCGTCGCGGACGCCTGCGCGTCGGCCTCGCTTGCATCAAGGAGCGGCTCGCCCTTGATTAACAGTTGCGTTCCCTTGCGCGTTACATCGTAAATTTGTACGTCGCTATCCAGAATCTTGTTCAGGGCGTCCGCTACCTTTTGCGCGCGCACCGTGGTCGCCGCGCGGTACAACGGCTTGCCGTCCAGCATCACCTCGGCGGCGTCGGGAAGGGCGTCGGGGTTCGCGGGTGTGGGCGGAACCGGCTTCTTCGGCAATACGGCGACCGGACGTACCGCTACCCGAAGCGAATTGGTCACCTCGCGCCGGTTGATGCGAATTTCCATCGTGTTGAGTTGCGAGATCATCGCCTCGGCGCGTTCTTTTTCCACCGGGTGCGTACGAAAAATGCCGAGTTCCACATCCGGGCGCGAGCGTTGATCGCGCCCCAACCGCTCCATAAACGTCAGCGCGCCGACCGGGTTGTAACCGGCCTTTCGCGTCAAGATCAAGCCGCCGTGGTCCGCGTCGCGCTCGGCGACCTGGCTGAAACCGTTGATTTTTTGAATAGCGACCAGCTGCAAACCCGTCATCAAGTTCATCATGTCCTCGGTCGGGGCTTTGGCTAAAATCGCGGCGAGCATCCCGAGAGCCATTTGACCGTTCAGCCGGTTTTGCTCGCGCTGAAGGCGAACGACATGATGGTGAACGGCGTGCGTGATCTCATGCCCCAAAACGCCCGCGAGTTCATCGTCGCTTTGCACGTAATCCAGCAGGCCCTTGTTGACGTATACATAACCGCCCGGCAAACAAAACGCGTTCACATCGCGGTCGTCCACAACGAAAAACTTATAATCGTACGGGACCAGTTTCGCCGAACCGTAGCCTGCGGGAATCGGCGTTTCGTTGGCGGCGGCGGCGATTTTCTTCCCAATCGTCTCGACGCGCTCGACTATTTTGGGATCTTTGATCAGCCGAATGCCGCTTTGCAACATTTGCTCGTGGGCCTCGCGGCCCATCTTGACCTCGGAATCCTCGGCGGGCGGCTTGGGAGCGGCTTGTTTGGGCTTATCATCCGGCGCGGCGGCGCGCACCGCAGGGGACACGGCAAGCGCGCCGCACCATAAAACCGCGCTCGCAACGACAACGAGAGCGTTCCGCTTACGCGCATCTCGCCGTATCGCCCCGCCATTCAAAAAAACTTGCGTATTCATGCCGTACACTCACCGCCTTTCCCCATCCCATCGCTACCCATTGATAAGTACGCACCAAACCGCCGCCCTCGTTACCGCCTTCTCAATAGACGCCATCCTCTCGGCGAAGTTGCACTAAGCCCAAACCAAACAACAAAAACGCCCCCGGCAATCGTCTCGCGATCACCAGGGGCGCACAACCTGCTCTAACTATCTTGTTATCCCGCTATCTTGTCCTCTTGCTGTCTCGCTATCCTAATGGCATTCGTTCGAGCAAATAAAGCGGATACGCGCGCCGTTGTCCACGGCCTCGACACGGGCCGCGCCGCCGCAGTTGGGGCAAAGGGTGTCCATAACGCGGAGCAGAATACACCGGCTTTCAAAATCCTCCGTAAGATAAACCTCGTGGAGAATCCAGCCCGCTTCCAGCAGTTCGTTTGCGGCCTCGGGCCGCACTTCGATTATCCCGCGCACCTGATGCAGGGACTGCAACTCCTGCCCAATTTCCGGCTCCATGTTTACTATTTCCTCGTCCGCCTAAACCCGAAAAACGAAAAGAACCACTTTCGGTTTGGGCGTAGTGTACCCCAGCCTGCTTCCCCGCGTCAAACGGGTTGGTCTTGTCTGTCGTTTGCGTCTACTTAGCGTTTGTCTAAAGCGCTCAAGCCGCGCGGCTCCCTCTTCCAGGGGGTGTCACACAAGTGTGACCGTGGGGGACCAACCTTACGTTGGATCGGTGTATTAAGAAAACGCAAAGTGGCTCGGTTTTCCCGTTACCACGGAAAAACCAAGCCACTTTGTGTTTAGCAATGCCCGGTCCAGCGCCCGGCTGGTCCCCGCTGGAAGGCGAGCCGCGCTGCTTGAGCGATTTAGTCTCACGATAACGTAGACGCAGACAACACAACCGTTTACCGGGGGCGACGGGCGCCTGCCCAGTGGTTTTGGTAGTACGAATCGCTGAGGTTGCTCACGGTTACGGCATGACGACCGCTTGATGCGTGGACGAACTGGCCGTTGCCGATGTACATACCGACATGCGAAACGCCGCGCTTGTACGTGTTCTTGAAGAACACCAGATCGCCCGCCTGCATATCGGCTTTTTCCACCTTGAAGCCGCGCGTGTACTGCTCGGCGGCGGTTCGGGGAAGGGCCGAGCCTTGCTGGGCGAAGATATAGCGAACAAAGCCCGAGCAGTCGAACGCGCCGCGCCCGGTCGCGCCCATGCGGTACGGCGTGCCACGGAACGACAGCGCGGTGCGAATCAGGTTGTCGCCGCGCGACGACGAGCGATCCACGGAGGCGCCGAAGCGCATCGCGGGCGGAACCGGGACGCTTACCTTGCCGGACGCGGAAAGCGGAAGGATAATCGTTCGCGGCGCGGAAACGGATTCCCGGACGCGCGCTTGCGGGGACGGGGCGGGCGAAGGTTGAGCGACGACCGCAACCGGCGCGGCGAGCGAGTAGGGAGAGCGTGCGGTTTCAAGTCCGCCGCTGGCTTCCGTTTCGCGGGTCTGAAGCGCAAGACTCGCGGCGCGCGATGCCGCCGCGGCGCTTTTCTCGCCGACACGGGCGGCGGCCCCGGTGATACCATTCGCCTCGTTCCGGGCCGCACGCGCCACTTTGGTCGCTTCGCGAGCGGCGGCGTTGCGCGCCACTTTCTCCGCATGGGCGCGGGCGTTCGCTTGCTGAGCGGCGAGGCGCGCGGCCTGGTTTATCGCCGCTTGCTCCGCACGGGCCTTGGCGACTTGCTTTGCGATCTCGGCGCGCTTGACAAGCAACGCGACGCGCGTGGCATGGTTGCGGGCCTCGTTTTGAGCGTTGGCAAGGCGAACAACGCGGTTGTGCGCGGCGTTTCGCGCGGCGACTATTTTGTTACGCTTGGCCTGAGCGGCGGCGGCGACCGCTTTGTTACGCCGGGCTTCGGCGTTGATCGTGGCGAGACGCTTCAAATGGGCGCGCTTGGCCGTTTTGCGCTCGCTTGCGGCTTCTTCGGCGGCGGCGAGACGTTTCAGGTGGGCGCGCTTGACCGTTTTTTGTTTGGCGGCGGCATTGTCGCTATCGGTGACACGGAAACGCTTGCGGGAAACGGATAGAAGATCGCGGCGGACCCAGCCTTCCGTTCCGGATTCGAGGCGGACCTTCGCCCACTCGCCATTGGAACCGATGACTTTCGCTTTACGGCCCGCATCAAGAAGGCCTGCGGGTTTATGATTGTCGCCGGGGCCTTTGCGGAGCCGGGCGGTTTCCACGCGAACCATCGCCGCGCGCACGGTTTTGGGGCCAGCGACAACGGGGCGAGGAAGAAGCGACGCGCAAAGCGTCACGGAGGACAAACCAAGAACCGCGACAAAACGGCGAGCGCGCAAAGCGGCGGCGGCGCGGGGGGCGCGTAAACGCGAGGTATTGAACAAAATAATTGCTTCCTTTACGAAGAAAGCCGCACGCAGTAGTGGTGACGAGAAATTTCACGACAAATGCAACCGCCAAGCGCGGCAAGCGACTTTCTTGTGTTTTGTTGCGCGTTCGCCTCGAATGCGGATTAAAACGACTATTTCACCCAGAGCGGAAACGAATCACGCACAACCGTCGGTAACGGAAAACCACCGAACGGCGGACACAGGCGGGGTCTGGAAATCGCGTTGATTTATCAAAATCAACGCTTAGGCTTGACTGACCCTGCCGAGAAATAGTTTAACAACCGGTCTCCCCACTGTCAACCCATGAAGATGCTCCTCCTCGGCGCGCTCACCCTCATCATCGGCGGCCCAAACCATCTTCCTTACCGGCAAAAAACGCCGCTTTACCTGTTGAAAGGACGGGTTATAATGAAGAATAGGCCGTTCGCCTTGCTTTAACGCTCCGCAAAAAAACCGGAAAAATAATTGAAAATAGTTGAAACTTTGGCAAAAACCGCCCTTAAACCGTCCGCTTTGTATTACGCGGATGACCTCGCGGCCCGCTACCCCGCGCTTGCGCCGCTTGGGGAACCGCTCGCGCAGGCGGCGCAGTGGGCGTGCGACACGCACCGCGCTGGCGGCGTCGTTCTCGTGTGCGGGAACGGCGGCAGCGCCGCCGACAGCGATCATATCGTGGGCGAACTTGTGAAAGGGTTTGTTCTGCCGCGCCCAATTCCTGCGCTCGACCGCGCGCGGCTCGCGGGCGCGCTCCCGGACGACCCCGCCCGCGCCGCGCGTCTCGCGGACGGTTTGCAACAGGGCGTCGCGGCGATCGCGCTGACCCAGCACGCCGCGCTGGTTACCGCCGTGGCAAACGACGGCGATGCGTCGCTGATTTTCGCCCAGCAGGTGTACGCGTACGGCAAAGAGGGCGATGTTCTTCTTGCGATCAGCACGTCGGGCAACTCGGAGAACATCGTGAACGCGCTTGCGGTCGCCCGCGCCATCGGCGTTGGCACCATCGGCCTGACCGGGGCGCGCTCGTGCCGGATGGACCCGCTCTGCGACATCGTTCTCAAGGCCCCGGCGACCGCGACGCCGCTTATTCAAGAGTTGCATTTGCCGCTCTACCATGCGTTCTGCCTGATGGTTGAGGAGGATCTTTTCGGCGGCGTGGACGCCGCTTGAAAAATAAACGCTTTCTTACTATCAGAACTTGGGCTTGCCCGCCGTTAGGGCAATTGAAATAAGCGGAACCTTCATACCGGGCGCGGCGTCTCACCGTCGGCAACGTGCAAAGTGGCAAGCCGCCCGCGCCCACCCATATTGGCTCTTAACAAAACCTTAACATAAGGGCGCGCGACGCGTGATACTTTAGAATGGTTTGGGCGAGCGTCCAAACGGTGAAAACGTAAACGCGGATTCGGATTTTAACGTCAACGTTTAAGGTCTTACAGGAGCGGATTGTTATGCAGATTTGTCGTAAAAGCCGTGCGCGCTCCGCGTTCACGCTGATCGAGTTGCTCGTCGTGATCGCCATCATCGCCATTTTAGCGGCGATTTTGTTCCCCGTGTTCGCCCAAGCGCGGGCCAAAGCGCGGCAAACAGCGTGCTTGTCTAATATGAAGCAAATCGGGATTGCGCTCATGATGTACACCCAGGACTACGATAGCATCATCGCCCCGGCGCAGATTGCGTATCCTAACGTTTCCCAAACCGTCTCTTGGCCCACGCTCATTTATTCCTACGTCAAGAACGAAGGGGTGTTTGTTTGCCCAGGGGCGAATGAGGGGACCTTCAAAGCGACCTCTCCCTTAACAACGTCAACTCTCATTTATACAGGTGTCACGGATCCTAAAGCGGCATCTACCACTTCCTCCTTTGCAACCGATACGGGGGATGGAAGCACGAATACGATTTGTAAAGTGCCGCGCCTTTCTTACGGTCGTAATCTGATCCCCTCTAATATCGGCGCTTCTTCCGCACCCTGGAGCATGATAAACAGCGGCGCCGTGACGAACAATGGAAAGTCCTACGCTAATTTCGCCAACAACACAGACAAAATTAGATCCGGCTTCGTTGGGACTGGCACCAGCAGTGAAATCACCGAAGCGGACGTTCCCGAACCGGCAAACACCATTCATATCATGGACGCCATTGCAGGGCATGCAACGGTAGACCCGCATTTCTTAGGCGGTTCGATGCGCGGTATTCAGCAAGATATTCGTACCGACATGTATAACAACGCAACCAACAGCAAAGTGGATTTCCGACACGCTGGAGGGTTTGTTGTTCTGTACGGCGACGGACACGCGGGTTATAAAAAGTGGGGCAGTACAACCCCGTGTATGTGGACGATCCAATCGGACACCTGCCAGTAAAAAGGTTTAGTTCAGCCGGGCCTTATACAAGCCCCGGCTGACGAACCCGTTTAATATTCTTTGTTAAGGGCGCAACTTCTTCGGAAGCGGCGCCCTTTTTATTGTCCATCAAGCAGGCATATAGTGAGTGGAACCGCCTCGATGCGGACGCCGCTACGAAAGGAATTGAAAAGGATGAATTGTTCTACGATGCGGGCGCAGGTTTCTCTTCGGCGCTGTGCCGGGACACGCCGCGCTTTTACGTTAATTGAGTTGTTGGTTGTTATCGCTATTATCGCGGTTCTTGCCGCCATTTTGTTCCCGGTTTTCGCGCAGGTGCGTGACAAGGCGCGCGAAACCACGTGCGCCTCAAACTTAAAGCAGTTCGGAATCGCGTTTTCGATGTACGCGTCGGATTACGACGGCATCTTCCCCAACCCGGGCGGACGCGGCATGAAGCGCAACGGGGCGGCTTATCCGTATGTCGCAAGCGAGGAGAACGGGGCCGCGTGGTACAGCGGAACGCGCGACCGAACAACAGGGACGATTACGAACGCCAGTATCGGCGTGTTTCCATACCTGAACCATCGGGGTAATGGCGGCGCGGACAATGTTTGGTCCTGCCCGAACGCGCTTCCCGGCGTCGGCAGCGGCAAGTACGATGTGGGGCAGAACTATGCGATGAACGACTACTTGCGGGGCGGGCATAGCGGCCAAAACACGCCGGACGGCACCGCCTTCGAGGACGCTCCCGCCCGCTTAAATCCCGTTTTCCACTGCGGCGTTTCGCCCGACATGATAGACGGAGCCGCGCGGGTGATCATGCTCACCGAGGTCGCGCAAACCCCGACCGGGGGCGGCACCCGGAACGTTTCGCCGTATTTCGTGTCGCTGGGCAGATCCAACATACGGAATGTTCCCACCGGCGCGCCCGCCAACTACCACGGGGCGCATTTGGCGAACTACCTTTTCTGCGACGGTCACGTCAAAGCAATGACGTTCGGGCGTACGCTCAGCCCCACCTACCGGTCGCCGTCCCAGCCGAACGTGGTCGCCGCTACTCAGGTCGCGCGGGACATCCGGAACATCTACGCAACCAACCCGGAATACCGCCCTTCGGGAACCGAAGACCTGTGGGACCCGCGTACGCCAGACGTGACGTACCCGTAACAGCGCGATTGATTGCGTTCGTAAACGAAGAAACGCGCCGGATGCAAGAATGACATCCGGCGCGCCTCAAGGCGTTCGTTGAGCGGCGGGGCAGGGGGACTGGGCGTTGTTGTCGAATAGGAGGGCGGAAAGCGCAACAAAGCGAAAATCTATGACCTTACGCGATATACCCCTGCGGCAGGTTCCCGTTGTGGAGCCGGAAGCCGCGCTCAGCGATGTAATCGAAACGATGGAAGCCGAACCGCTCCGAACCGTGGTTTTGGTCGGCGACGGGCAGTACATGGGCCTGTTCAACCAGGACGCTCTGGACTCCAACCTCGCCCCGCCCCAATCTGACCCCTCGCTTCTCGCGGTCGGGCCGTATGTTCACCCGGCGCGCGTTATCGGTCGCCCCGATACAACCGTGGAGCAAGCCTTATCCGTGATGCTCCGCCGCAACCTTGCCGTGATCCCCGTGGTAGACCGTAACCGCTATCTGGGAGTGGTCACACGCGCCGATTTAGAGGCTACCCCGCGCGGCTCTTAAAACGCCCCGTTCGTCGAACACGACCTGCTTAAATACGCGCGGTTTCTCGCGCCACGGCGTCTTCGCTCGGCGTTGTCGGGGCGAGATTGCGGTTGAGCAAAACCCCGGCGGCCTGAAGAACGCCCAGAGCGTCCATACCGACAAGACCACGCAGAACCGGTATCGGGCCATGCTCGACAAAATGATCGGGAATGCCCAATGTCCGCACCTGAACATCGGCGATACCGCGCGCGGCAAGTAATTCCAACACCGCCGAGCCGAAGCCGCCGTGAACTACGCCATCTTCGAGCGTGATAAGCCGACCGGTGCGGCGTGCGAGAGCGACAATCGCTTCCTCATCGAGTGGCTTCGCCCAGCGCGCGGAAACTACCTCGGCGTGGATGCTATGCTCGTCGCGAAGCGTGCGCGCGGCATCGAGCGCAACCCCGACGATGGGGCCGAACGCAATAATGCCTAGATCGTCGCCGTGCAACAGGGTTTCGGATTTGCCCAAAACGAGCGGCGCGGGCGTTTCCGCGATGGTTTCCGCGCCGCCGCGCGGGTAGCGCACCGCGACCGGGCCGCGCTTATAGGTCAAAGCCCATCGCACCATTTCCTGCATCTCGGGCGTGTCTTTGGGCGACAGCAGTACCATATTGGGAAGCGAGCGTAAATACGCAATATCGAAAACGCCGTGATGGGTCGCGCCATCATCCCCGACAAGCCCGGCCCGGTCCAAACAAAACACGACCGGCAGATTTTGCAAACAAACGTCATGCTCGATTTGATCATACGCGCGCTGTAAAAACGTAGAGTAGATCGCGCAAACCGGCGTGAAGCCGTCGGCGGCAAGCCCGGCGGCGAACGTGACCCCGTGTTGCTCGGCGATACCGACATCGAAATAGCGGGCGGGGAATTTATCCGCGAACTTGGCGAGGCCGGTTCCGTCCGGCATCGCCGCCGTGATCGCGACGATCTTCTCGTCGGTCGCGGCGGTCTCGTTTAGCGCCTCGACAAACGCCTGCGTGAAGGTGACGCCGGTCGTTTTCTTTTCCATCTTGCCGTCTTCGACCGTGAACGGCGTGACGGCATGGAAGCCGCGCGGCTCGTTCTCGGCGATCTCGTAGCCCTTGCCTTTGGTGGTCAGGACGTGGAGCAGAACCGGGCCTCGGATGTTTTTGCTGTCCTCGAAAACCTCGGCGAGAAACTCGACATCGTGACCGTCGAGCGGGCCGATATACTGGAAGCCCAGCTCCTCGAAAAACAAGCCCGTGCTGGCGGGAGTGGCGAAGTGCGTGACGGCGTGCTTGGCCCCCGCCGCCGTCTTGTAAAGCAAGCCTTGCTTGTTATTGAGTTTCTTCTTGACGCCGCGTTCGACCCGCTGGTATGCGGGCATCAATCGCAGTTTGGCAAGGTACGTCGCCATCGCGCCCACGTTCTCAGCGATACTCATTTTGTTGTCGTTCAGGACAACCGTAACATCGGTTTTGAGTTCGGATGCGTTCAGCATCGCCTCCAGCGCCATACCGCCCGTCAGCGCGCCGTCGCCAATAATCGCGACCACGCGCTCATCGCTTTTTTTCAAGTCGCGGGCTTTGGCGAAACCCAGAGCCGCCGATAGGGACGTGGACGCGTGACCGGCCCCCCAAACATCGAACGGGGACTCGTCGCGGCGCAGGAAGCCGGAGATGCCGCCGTACTGCTTGATCGTCGCGAGCCGGTTCCAGCGCCCGGTCAGCATTTTATGCGGGTAGGACTGATGCCCGACATCCCAGATCACCTTGTCGCGTGGAATATCAAAGACTTTGTATAACGCGAGAGTGAGTTCGATAACGCCCAAGTTCGGGGCGAAGTGACCGCCGACGCGCGAGATAGTCTTGATCAGACCGCGCCGCAACTCCGAGGCGAGCGCGCGCAACTCGTCACCGGTCATCGCTTTGAGATCGTCCGGCCCCGCCAACCGGTCTAAAAGCGGAAACTCCGGCGTTTGTTCGCCGCTTCCACCGATTTGCATCATGTCGTCGCTGTTATTCATCGTTGGCATCGCCCTAATTCTATGCGCGCCCGCTTGTCCGTTTTCAAACACCCATTCTTTGGCGCAGAAGGAAGGGGAGCCGTCCGCGCCCACGACAAGGGCGACAAACCGAACGCGGTTTGATACGCCGTCGTGCGTCTACGTCAAAGGTGAGAAAAGATAGTAGATGATACCACTGCGGACCCTGTTTGTTAAACGCCGCTCGTCCTCTATGCTTTGTCCGGCAAAGTGAATTGGTTTATAGTACCGCAACTTAGCGCCCCCCGCCATGCAGAACCGTTCGCCAGCGCTTAAAATCGGCATGCTTGCAGGTATACTAAGGAAAGTAAAGGAGTTTTTAAAACCAAGTCATGCCTTCCAGTAGCGCAGAAACCGCACAAAGCCGTGCGGCGACGGTGGCGAAGCCGTTTCGAGACGAGGGGGCATCGTCGCCCGCACCCATAACAGCAACGGTTGCCGCGAGCGCGACCGTTGCGCCTTTGAGCGCGCCCGCTTCAACCGATGCGGCGGCGCCACGTCGTTTTACGTCCTCTCCTTACCCTGCATTGCCAGGCGCATCTCAGGTCGCGGCGAATCTGCGAAGCGCCGCGGACGGACCGGTCGCTGTGAACTTTGAGGCGGCGACGGCGGCGACAGCGGCGACGGCGCGAATTCGTTATCTGGAGCGCCTTGCGGAAGCGTCGAACGCGATAAGCGCAACGCTTGATTTGGACAAAGTCGCCGAGGTTCTGGTCGCGCGCACGGTCGAACTTCTCGAAGCGCCGGGCGTTTCCGTAATTCTTCTGGACGATCAAAACGGCGCGCCGCATATCAAGGTCGCCGCGTATCACGGCGTTTCGGCGAATTATGCCCAAACGCTCACCGGCCCGCTTGACCAAACGATCGCCGGGCGCGCTTTGGTCGAACAGCGCATCTTCGCCGCGTGGGACATGCGCGACGTTCCCAACCAGGACGCGGCGCGGGCCGCCGAGGAAGAAGGCATCCACGCCGTTGCGTGCGCCCCGATGTTTTTCGCGGGCAGGCCGGTAGGCGCGCTCAATCTGTATTGCCGCGAACCGCGCTGTTTCTCGCCGGATCAGTTCCATGTTCTATCGCTCCTCGCCGCGCAAGGGGCGGTCGCGCTCACCAACGCCCGCGCGTACCGCGAGTTGCAAACCCGCGCCGACGAGGTGCGGGAAGGTTATCGGCGCGTCGGGGCCGCCCTTTCGGCCTCATTCGAGCTAAGCGACACCCTGCGCCTGATCGTTCAATTGTCCGTCGAGATGACGCGCGCGGCGGGCGGCGCGCTGTTTTTGTTCGCGGACGGGCCGGATCAAGCGACCTTGTCGCTTTCCGCCTCGCGCGGGCTGGATCGTCGCTCCGCCCTTCGGTTCCGACGCCAAAGCGCTTCCGGCGTCGCGCAAAAGGCCTTAAGCGATAAAAAACCGGTCGTGGTCGCCGACACGCGCCGCCGCACCGATACCGCATTTCCTTTGTTGCGCGAGAACGGCGACGAAGGGGCGGAGGCGGAAACACGGTCCGTGGTGTGCGTGCCGGTGTACGCGGGCGGGCGGGCTTTGGGCGTTTTGGAGCAGTACGCGCCCGAACCGGGTCGTTTCACGCGCGCCGATCAGCAGGTGTTGTCGGGTTTCGCGGTTCAGGCCGCGGTCGCCATCGAAAACGCCCGCTTGTACGCGCAGGAGCGCAATGTCGCCAAAACCCTGCAAACATCGTTTTTGCCCCAACTTCCGCAATCCGTCAGCGGCTTTGAGATCGGGCGCATTTATGCGCCCGGCAACAAAATCGCGCATGTCGGCGGCGACACGTACGACCTTTTCACCCTGCCGGATAAGCGCATCGTCGCCGTCATGGCGGATATATCCGGTCAGGGGACGCACGCCGCGACCATCGCCGTCATGGTCAAGTACACGGTTCGCGCGTACGCCTTCGAGGATGCCAGTCCCTCCCGGATACTCGCCCGCGTTAACGAGGCCATTATGCGCCAAACGGACGATGCGACCTTCGCCACTATCTGCATCGCCGTAATTGACCCGGACGCCCGGCACGTCCGTATCGCGTCGGCGGCGCATCCGCCCGCCCTTTTGTACCGCGCCGAAACCGGGGAATGCGAGCCGCTTTGCGCCCAGCCCGGATTGATCGCAGGCTTTCTGCCCGATCAGGAATACACGGAAGAATGCGCCGCGCTCGCGCCTGGCGACATCCTGACGTTCTACACGGATGGCGTCACCGAGGCGCGCCGCCGCAAGGTCATGTTCGACAACGACCGCTTGAAACAAGCGATCATCGCCTCCGCCCACGAATCCGCGCAAGAGATCGCGTCGAATGTTTACGCCGCGGTTTCCGATTATACGTCACACAATTTGGATGACGATGTGGCCCTCCTGACGCTCAAGGCCGAATAGATCCAAAGCGGGCGCAGCGTCGTTTCCTTTTGTTTCGTCGCGGCCTCCGGCGTTGAACCGGGCGATTCACTGGTATGATAAAACCAGTCAAAGGACACTCGCCCGTTGCATGACGCCGTCAGCGCCGCCCTGCTTGCCTTGTTCACTTTGTTTGTCGCGGCCCAGATCGGGGCCGAAATCGCCCAGCGGTTGCGCCTGCCCGCCGTGGTCGGCGAGATCGCCGCCGGATGTCTGATTGGGCCATCCGTTTTTGCGTGGGTGCGACCGTCCGAGCCGATGGAAGTTCTTGCCGAGATCGGCGCGGTTCTCCTGCTTTTCTCGGTTGGCATGGAAACCCGATTGGGCGATTTGCGAAAGGTCGGCAAGCAGGCCGCGCTGGTCGGCGCGCTCGGCGTGGCGGTTCCGTTTGTTTTAGGCGTGGCATGGGCGCGCTATGCGGGCTTCGACACGCCGCGCGCCTTGTTTGTCGCGGCGGCGTTTGTGGCGACATCGGCGGGTATCACGGCCCGCGTTCTTAAAGACTTGAACGCGCTGGGCCGCATCGAAAGCCGCGTGATTCTGGGCGCGGCGGTGATTGATGATATTCTCGCCATGTTGCTTTTGGGCGTTGTCACCGCGCTTCAGCCCGGACAAAATGGCGCGCCGGGCGGGGGCGGCGTGAACTTCCTGCATTTGTCCGCGGTTCTCATCCAGGCGGTCGCATTTGTTTTTCTTATCGCCGTGGTCGGGACGCGCTTCATGCAAAAACGCTCGTCCGTCCTCGACGCTCCCATTAACCCCTTATCGCCGCTCACCTTGTCGCTCGCCGTGTGTTTGGGCCTTGCCGCGCTCGCGGCGAAGCTCGGCCTTGCCGCGATAATCGGCGCGTTCCTTGCGGGTATGGCGGTCGCCGAAGCGCGGCAACGGCGCGCGCTGGAGAAACAACTACAGCCGCTACTCGCGTTTCTGGTTCCGCTGTTTTTCGTCGTGACCGGAACCAAAGTGGATGTCCGCGCACTGGCAAGCCTTCCGGTGTTGGCGTCGCTTGTTGTGATTACGGTTCTTGCGGTTCTGGGGAAACTTATCGGGTGCGGGCTGGGCGCGCGTTCGCTCGGCGTTCGCTCCGCGCTGATCGTCGGCGTCGGCATGATCCCGCGCGGCGAGGTTGGTATCATCGTCGCGAGTTTGGGCCGGTCTGCGAACGTGTTCAACGACGAAACCTACGCCCTGATTATCGCCATGTCGCTTTTAACGTCGGTGATCGCGCCGCCGATGCTTGGCAAACTCCTCGCGAACGCCCCGCCCGCCCCAGCGGAAGCGTCCGCGCCGCCCGACGAGGACGACGTGCCGTACCTGCTCACCGATGTAGACGAAAGCGGCAACTCGTAGTCGTGACCCTTGCCGGGTCGCGCTTACGAGTTGCCGCTTTTTAATCCGCTACCCCCTTGACCGTTGCGCCCGTTCGCTCGCTATTCTGTTCCCATCCCGTAGGTTTGTAAAATCCCCAGGACGGCTTCCTCATTGGCGTTCGGCTTTTTCGCCATTGTTGAAGCGGATGCGCCCGCCGTATTGCGCGTCAGGTAGCGGCGGCGAACATTGGCCTTGAGCGCAAGCGGCGGCGCGGACCGGTTCCCCTCGGGATCCACGCTTTGCGCCACACCCCCGCTCCATGCGCCCAAAAGCAAACCGTGCAGAGCGTTTAGTGTCGGCGCGGCTTCGACGCGCTTGGCGATAAGCGCAACGATTTCCGGACGCGCCTTCTCGTCGCTGAACTCTAAAAGCGTATCCGCCATCAACGCGACCCGAAGCGGGTCGTCGGCCTTCTCACTTGCTTGCAACAGTTTCTCCGCCGCGCCGCTTGGCAGTTTCCCCGTTTGCAACAACCGCCGACACGACCACGCCGCGATCAGCGGGTTGTCGTCATCAAGCGAGGCGACAAGCCGCGCCGCCGTCCGGTCCGCGCCGGACACGCCACCCCAGTCGATTTGCCGCTTCTCGTCCCATAGAGCGGGGTTATCGCGGAAGAACGCGAACGCGGGCGCGACGCTTTTAACCAACGAGGCGGGAATCCAGTAAATCTGCGAATACCGGGCCGCCCGTTTTTTTTCTGGATGAATCTGTAAAAGAGCGACACCGCCAACGGCGAAGGGAGACAATCTTACTCGTTCGACCAGCGGCCCGTACTGTACTGCGGCAACCTCATACGGCTCGGTCGCATTCTTTCCCATGTTTCCATTCAGGTAGAGCGCAAAATCGAGTTGACCAACGTAACTCAAATTGGCGCTTCCGGCGGCGACTTCCTCATCTGACATCATTTTGGGAACGCCGGGAAATGCCGGTTTAGCCTCCGCGAGCGCCCATTGGCTTTTCTTGTTTTCAAGGATTTCCTTGAAAGGAATGTGGACGACATCCCCGATTGACGTTCCGCAAATCTTGAGAGCGTCACCTTTAGAAGGGGTTAGATCGGGCATGTTTGGATTTTGCGTCGCCGTCTGTTGACTTGGCATCGCCAACAACCGCGCATCAAGAGCGGGGATGCTCAAAGCGCACGCGACAACGAGAGCTACTGATAGTTTGTGATTCATAAATTTACCCTTCGTAGTTGACGGAACGTGCTTGGAAGCGCGTTCTATGGCTTAGGCTCGGAAGGTCGTGTTTCGGAAGAATCAACAATGGGGATACCTGCCGCGCGAGTTCCTATTGTTGGCCCGATTTCTTTAGGCTGGTCGGTGAAATCCAGTTTGTCCTTGAACCCAAATGTCGCTGATTGATTTCTTCCTGCCGTTACAATTATTGACCAAGAGCCTTCGGCGAACCATTCGGACTTCAGTAGGTCCGTCGCGGTCGTATCGTGAACAACAACCCAATCTCTAAAAACGTCATTAATCATCAAGCCCCTGCTACGCGCAAGATAAAAAGCAATAGCGATAACGCTGCCGCCACTGTCTTTGACCTCACGATAAGAAAGAGAAGGGGTGGAGGGCTTATCTTCAGTGTTAATGGAGGTTACCCCTGTTACATTTAGCGGGCTACAAGGAATGAACGTTGTGCCTCTGATGAACTCTCTGTTATCGTATAGTGGAACCCAACTTTCGGAACCGCTATCAACTACGTCATCAAAGACGGTAGTAACACTGCGGCTAACCGGGACGTTGATAGTAGAACCTGAAGGTAACGAGGGGGACCATTGAGAGATAGATTGGTAGTCATAAATCGACGACCTTCTACTCGACACGACCGTCTGCTCAAATCCGACTCTCAGAGCGCGGAGTTGCGGAGCATTGGCATCTAAGTTAGCAGGTCGTAGAGTAATTTTGCCAAACAACTTAACCGTTGAATTCTCGTCTTCAGGCTGGAAGAGTCTGTTCACAATCACGTATGGTGAAGTGTTAACAACCGGATTCATGGATGGGGCGTCGAACCAAAACACCGTAGCGGGCTGACTACCATAAATAACGGCGGGAGTTGTGGCAGGTTTGGTTGCGCGTATTGCGGCATCGTTCTTGGAGAGACTTTTTTGTTCGCCCGTGATGTAAAGCGCAATGTAGGCGCCGCTGACAGGCAAGGTGATAGTTTTCGCATCCTGTTTATCGCTCGCATTGACGTTGTTGGCGAACCAAACTCGACCAGTCGGGCAATCCAGGCGAACCTGAACCGAGTCGCTCAGATTATTGTCGGGGTCGTCGTCCGTGTTATTGGTAACATGTACTTCGATGGGGGTAGTGAACGTCTTAACCGGCGTTGCGCTCTTGAAGCGTACCAAATCGTCGGTTAGAACATCAGACCCGTTGATGCGTATGGTGACTACCGGAGCGGGCGGCGGAGGTGTCGGTGACGGATCAGGACTGGGGAAGGGCGCGGGTGACGGGTCAACCACATTCGGCGACGGACGAGGCGAAGGAGAGGGTGAGGGCGAAGGGGTTGATGAGGGCGACGGATCGGGGGATGGGGAACCAGAGGGACTTGAAGAGGGTGATGGACTACTGGAGGGTGAGGCGGAAGGGGAGGGTGTAGGATTATCAGGAGTGGGCGAGGGAGCGGGATCCCATCCTATTCGCCCATCACCAACATTAACATCTTGCGTCGTTTTTACAGATTGTAAAAGTTGCTTCCCTGCTTTTTGATGTGTACGCGGTTTCGATTTTTGCGTGGCTTGACCGGCGGAACCGATGGTGACGGCGTAACCGCTGGCAAGGGCCGCGCTAAGGGTTAGCAGGGCGCACAAAAAGCCGAGCAACGCCGCGCCGGAGTGCGAGCGACGGGACGACGGGACGACGGGACACTTGTAACCTCCCAATCAACAGCGCGCAATGGCTTGTATCAAACCCGGGCGCGGAAACCTCAACCGATGCCACACTGTACAACAGGTTTGCGCTTTTTGTCAAATGACGGGACTGGAAAACTTTTTGCCGTTATGAACAACGTAGGGCGAGGCGTTTCCCCGCTTGGCTTCAGATAAGCGGCGGTTTCCGCTACGCCGGTTTGTGGTACAATTTCGACGAAACCGCTAAACGTTTTGGACGCCGCATTTTCATTTATCTTTTGCGGTGAAACGGTCCTTTGCTCGCAAGCTCTTGTGCGACTAATCCTCGGCACAGCGCGCTTCGCCGCATATCCGCCGCGCCAAACGCGCCGCCCGGTTATCATCAGGGAACTAAAAACAGCCGTTCCCGTTCTTGTGCGCCCGTCGCTCACCGAACACGGACACGGGCCGTTTATTGATTGAAGGAGTTGTAATCTTTTGGACCTTTCCGAACCGACCGCAACCACGCCGGACGATGTTGAACCGAACGGCGTCGCCGCACTTAACGACAACGCCGAAACCACCCGCGAGGGCGGGGAAAACGCCGCATCGAACGCTCCCGACACTACCGCTTTTCCGGTAACGCCGCTCCCGACGCCGCCCCTCGGCGATAGCGCGCAGGTCGCGTTATTCGTGGACTGGGAAAACCTGAAGTACAGCCTGCGCGAGCGCGGCGAAGAGCCGGACGTAAACGCCCTCGTCCGCGCCGCCCGCGCCTACGGTCGTTTAACGGTCGCGCGCGCGTATGCGGAATGGACCGACATAGACCATCGCCGCAACAACGACGCTTTCCACCTGTACCGTGCGGGTATTGAGCCGGTTTACGTGCCGTGCCGCCGTAGCGTCGCCTCGAACGAGCGCGTCCGCAACAGCGTGGA
>CAXUMS010000046.1:0-9735 GCA_964252165.1 uncultured Armatimonadaceae bacterium | reverse complement strand
TGGATGTGAAAATGCTGGCTGACTGTTTGGAAACGAGTTTCACATCGGTGCGCGTGGAAACGTTTGTGATCGTGTCCGGCGACCAGAGCCTGCTTCATATCACGCCGTCCCTGCAAGGGCGCGACAAGAACGTGGTGGTAATCGGGGTTCAAGGAAACACGGCGGGCGCCATCCAGAGCCGCGCCGATGCTTTTCACTTTTATCATGATCTGTTGCGCGGCAACCTCAGCGGCGCATCCGCCGCAATTGCGCCCGGACAGGAAAGCGAAAACAGCATCGCCGCTCACGAGAACGGGAACGGCGGTTCGTCCTATCCGGCGAGCGGGCGAAGAGCCGACCCGCTCGTCGCCGCCTCGTCGCGTGCGGTGTCGCCGTACGGGAACGGCGGCTACCCGCCGCCCGCCCCACAACAAACCGGCGGCTACGGCGAGGCGGGCGTGGGCGAGTACATCTCGATCCAGGCCCTGACCGAGCGCATCGTCGGCATGATTCGCGCCCGCCGCGACGAAGGCCGCAACGCCCCGTTTACGTACCTGGGTAGCCAGATCAAGCGGGTTGTGCCAAACTTCAACTCGATGACGTACGGCTTCTTGAAATTCGGCGACCTGATGCAATACCTCGCCGCCGACACGCAAGCCTTCCGTATCGTGAAAATCAGCGATGCGCAGTACTACGCGCTTTTGCCCGGCGATGAACTGGTCAAAGAAGAGCCGCGCGAGGCCCGTGCGCCGTGGGGCGCGGGGAACGGCGGCGGCTATACCGGCGGCGGCGCAAATCGGCCCTACGGCAACGCGCCGTACTTGGGCGCGTTCGGCGGCGGCGAAACCTTTGACCCGTTCACTGTGGAACAAGGCGGAACCGATATACTGCGCGACTGGGGCGAAACGTTCGAGGATATTGTCTTCACGCTGGATGAACTCGCGTCGCGCTATCCGTATGTCACGTCGCGCAAACTCGCCCAAAGCGTTTGGAATAAAGGACACCGCGACGCCGCCGCGCTTCCTCCTGACATCAAGCGCGCCGCCGAGCGCACACGCCGTCTCGATATGCCGAGCCTGGAGCGGTGCGTCGCCTACGCGGTCGCGCAAGGCATTCTGGTTTCCGCCTCGTCGCAGTACACAAGCGAGATGGACCTGCGCGTTTCCGAAGACCACCCGTTTGTGTCCGCCCTATCCGATGAGCAAGGCGACGAAGCGCAGGCGGCGGAGAACGATGATGAGAACGACGACTACAATGACGATGTAGACGAAACCGACGCTACCGCGTCCTCCCCGACAGCGACGAATAACGTCGAATAGTAGCGTTAGTTTTTCGTCTGGCTGGGTGCGTTACGTTTTGTGGTCGCCCTGCGCGGGGGTGTCACACAAGTGTGACCGTGGCGGCGCCTCCTACGCGGAGGGGCGCCAACGCCATGCATTGGATCAGTTCCTTTGAGATAAACGCAAAGTGGTTCGGTTTTTTCCGTTACCACGGAAAAACCGAGCCACTTTGCGTTTTCTTAAATGCACGGTCCAGCGTTAGGCTGGCGCCGTCCGGCGCGAGGACCGCCGCCACGGTCACACTTGTGTGACACTCCCGCGCAGGGCGACCACAAAACGTAACGCACCCAGCCAGACGAAAAACTAACAACAAACGCTAAGGCGATGTCTTTCCCTTTTCGAGACGGGTTAGGGCGGCTTGCGCTTCGGCGTCCTGGGGGGCGACGGTGAGGACGCCGCGCAGGGCTATGGTTGCGGCGTCTCCGTCTACCGGGTTGGGTTTCGCCACTAGGGACATCGCGAAATCGCGCAGGGGCTTGAAGTAGGCTGGGTTCAGGCGCGCCGCTTCGGAGATGAAGCGCGCCGCCTCCTCGTTGTGTCCGTCGCGGGACAGGGTGATACCAAGTCGTGAGTAGGCGTCGGCGTATAACGGCTCCATTCGTATCGCCGCTTCCAATGCGGCAATCGCCTCGGCGGTGCGCCCGGTGTCTCCGAGAGCGATGGAGTAGTTGTAGAGCGGCGTCGCTCGGCCCGGGGTCAGGGTTAAGGCGCGGGCGAGGTAGGGAAGCGCATCGGCAGGGCGTTTGTCGGACAGGTAGCCCACGCCGATATTGGTGTACGCGGTCGCGCTGCGCGGGTTTATGCGGGCGACGTGTTCAAAAAGCGTGTACAGGTTGCGCCAAAGCGGAACCTGAAAACTGGTTCCGGCGATGAGAGTGGCGACCGCCGCGCCCGCAATGAGAAACGGAACCGGGAAACGTTTGGCGGTGTTGGCGTTCGCTCGTTCCACGCCGAGCGCGAGAACGTAGGCGAGGGCGAGCGACGGGCCTAACAGCGATAGGTACATGTAGCGGTCAGCGACCGTGGAAAAGACTTGATAGTAAAATGGGACGAATCCGAGAACCGGCAGGACGCCCAGAATAAACAGCGTGATGCACGCCCCGGCCCAGCCCGCGCCCTCGGTTTGGCGGAAGCGGCGAATAACGACAGCGGCGACCGCTAAGACCAGATAGGCGAGGACGGCGAGCGGCGCAAGGCCCGCCGCGCCCATTTGCAAAGGCAAGCGTCCATAATCCGGGCAAAGGCGCAGGGGCAAGATTACCTTGCCCGTGTAGAATGCGAGCGCATCGCCCGCGACAAGGGGGCGCAGATACAGCGGAATATCAGGGACCTCGCTGCCCCCCGACGTTTCGCGTGTCACCAGAAGCAGAACGCCCGCCGCCGCAAGCCAGATACCGAGCGGGAGCGCCCAAGTTCGTACGGGCCGCCGTAAAACGCCCGCTTCTATCGCCGCCGCCAACAGGGGAGTGACCGCCGCCGTGGGTTTCGCGAGAAGCGCGAGAACAAACGCCGCCGTCGCCGCGATAAACAGCGTGTTGCGACGGCTCGCCGAATCGCTGTCATCCCCCGCGCCGCGCCCGTTGCCCGCCCAGCGTACATACAGAAGCAATGTCAGCAAGGCGAAAAACCCGCTGAAAACGTTATTGTTTCCCGTCACCCAAGCGACCGGCTCGACCTGAAGCGGATGAATAGCCCAGAAAAGCGCGCCAATGCACGCGGCCCAACCGTTGACGCTTGGGGCGGTGTCATTGGGCTTCCGGCGAAGCGAGAGAAGGCTGTGCAAAAGCGCGTACACGAGAAGCGCGTTGGCGACGTGGAAGAGGACGCCGACTGCGTGGAACGGCCACGCCGTCAGCGTCACCGGCGACGGCAGACCCGGCGCCTCAACCGAGGTCGCCGGACGGGCGAGCCGCCCGACTATCGCACACCCCGCCCAGAGCGTGTACGTGATCGGCGTGTAGAGTTCGTTATACGACTCCTGCCAGAACCGCGCGATGCTTGCGCCGTTAACAACCGGGTTCAGAAACGGGTTCTGGTAAACGTTGTTGCCATCGTCCAAGTTCACAAACGAACCGCGCACCGACGGGAGAAACGTGAGTAGCGTCACTACCGCTACAACCAAGACAGATAAAACGCGCCTCCAAATGGGGCGCTTCGGTTGCTGAAATTGCATCGCTTAAAACTTCGGGCCGCCGCCCCGCGCTAATCAAATCCGCGCGTCAAAATCCCTCGTCGGCGCGGTAGGCAAGGTTGTCGAAGCGGGCGAATTTGGGCAGGAACGACACTTTTACCGTTCCTGTCGGACCGTTGCGGTGCTTGCCGATAATCACCTCGGCCTCCTCGCCGTCGTAGTCGGATGGCGGCGGGGCGGCATTGTCGTCTGCGCCCTCGCCTTTGTCGGCGAAATCTTCCTTGCGCGCGTAATACGACGGACGGTAGATAAAACTGACCAGGTCCGCCTCGGCCTCGATAGAGCCGGAATCGCGCAGGTCGGACAGCATCGGGCGCTTGTCCTCGCGCCGCTCCACAGCGCGCGATAACTGCGCGAGCGCGATTACCGGCACCTGCATTTCGCGCGCGATCCCTTTGAGGCCGCGCGAAATCTCGGTAATTTCCTCGTTGCGATTACCGGCTGATTTGCTACCGCTCATCAGTTGTAGGTAATCCACAATCACCAAGTCCAACCCGTGTTCGGCCCGCAGTCGTCGGCACTTGGCGCGCATTTCAAGCGGCCCCATATTGGTGGAATCGTCAATAAACATCGGGGCGTCCCAGAGTTTCTGCACCGCCCCGGAAATGCGCGTCCAGTCCTCATCGCGCAGATGCCCGGTACGTAAGCGGTGAGCGTCCACTTTGGCCTCGGAGCAGATCATGCGCTGAACCAACTGATCCTTGCCCATTTCGAGCGAGAAAACCGCGACCGTTTTGGCGTTATAGATCGCGGCGTGCGCGGCGATTCCCATCGCCAGACTGGTGTTGTGAGTGACGGTAAAATCGCCAAGCAAGTACAAATGGTCGCCGTCAATCTCAAAGCCAAAATATTCGCCTTCGCCTATCGGCTTAACCGAAATGCCGACATTGGTAACATCACGATTCTTTCGGCGCACTGCAATTTGCTTACGCGCCAGCCGTACGGGAATTTCGCTAACTGTTCCGCTCACGAAAAGTCGCCAGTACGTACCGGTGAAGTTGGTCGCTTTGATACCTTTGCGGGACGTCTTTTTGTAGGCAGCAAAGCCGAGCGAACGGGCAAGCCACAAGTAATCGTCGGCGAGCCGCTCGGATTTGGTAATAATCTCGTAGCAACCGCAAACCGGGTAGCCATCCGTGTCAATGATGCCCGCCAAAACTTCAAGGCGAACCCGGCGGCTATTTCGCTTGTAAGCGTCGGGAATGTGTTTGCAACCGATAAGAGCGTCACGACGTAGAGCCGCTGTCACCGGGTTCGCCAGCGCCATTATCCCGCCCCGCTGACCTGATGTAAACGTAGAAGTGGCGCAGGCGGCGGTTTCGTCTCGCTTACTTACACGGACGCCCAGTGCAAAACGGGCGGCGTAATCTCGCAAAAACTCCGCCATGTCATCGTCGGCGGTCGTAACCGCCGCATTGCGCGAGGAACCGTCGCCGAGCCACACACCCAAAAAATACGGATCAAGCGGCGTAGGCGCTTCGGGGAAATTGAGAGTCGCTCGCCAGCCTTTGGCGTTATGCCGAAACCGCATCGGCATTTGAAGGTATTCTTCAACGCCCATGTTGACGACGTCGCCCTTTTTATAGCCGGAGCGATCCGCGTTCAACCGAAGCGACAAAATATGGGCGTCATTGACCACATAAGGCATCCCCTTACGCGGCGTCACTTGGTATAACGGTCCCACGCCGCGCGTTGTGGAAAGAACGCGTCGCGGGCGGCTGTCCGGCCCCATCAGCAGATCACCGGTTCGTACTTGCTCGACAGGAACCGACGATCCATCCCAAAGCATAATAGGCGTTCCCGCTCCGTGGCACTTACCCATCGAAGGCCGCGCGGCGATAATAACCAGATCGCCGTCCTGGAAGCCCGATGTCATGTCGTTCAGGTCGTGGATGCCGGTATCAAGGCCCGTGACGCTTCCCCGGTCGTGGTAGGCGACATCAATCTTCTCGAACGCGTCATTCAGGAGTGGGCGAAGCGGCGTGAACGCCTTGCTGACGCGCCGGTTGGCGATCTCGAAAACCTTGCGCTCGGCCTCGTCAATGATGGCGGCGATTTCGTCCACCTCGCCGTACGCCATGCCCGCAATCTCGCCCGCCGTGGTGATAAGTCGGCGGAGAGTGGCTTTCTCGGCGACAATGGCGGCGTGGTAGGAGACGTTCGCCGACGTCGCGACCGAGTCCACCAAATTCATCAGGTAGCCGATACCGCCGACGCCTTCCAACAGGCCGCGCCGGTTTAACTCGTCCTTCATCGTGACAAGGTCTACCGGCTCGTCTTTTTCGACCAGCAGAACCATCGTCTCGTAGATATGACCGTGGGCGTCGCGGTAGAAATCGTCTTTTTGCAGAACCTCGGTCGCCCGTTCAATCGCGGTCCGGTCGCCCAGAAGCATCGCGCCCAACACCGCGATCTCGGCCTCGATGTTCTGCGGCGGGATACGCTCGACCATCCCGGCCCCGTTGTTCCCATTGTTCATCCCCCCCAACGAACGACGCGGCGGGTAGCCCCCGCCGCGTCCCGCGAAATCCGTCCGGTTGTCGTATCGGTCAATTGCCATTGGGGAAGTTACGGGTCGTTAGTTGCTGGCTACGAGACAGCAGGAACGGGTGACGAGAAAGACAGCGCAGACGGTCGCGCCACCGACCGCGCGAAGGCGCGAGCCGAACAAGGAGGGCGGGTAAATCCGCGTTTTGAAACGCCATTTTACCCGCCCTGATTTAGCCGAGGGATTCAAACCCGTGAGAGAGAGAAACGTTGTTACGCTTCGGCCTTGACCACATGAATGGCGACCGGGATCGTGATGTCGCGGTGCAGTTTGATCGGAACCGTGTAGGAACCGATAGCCTTGATGGGGTCGTGCAACTGAACTTTGCGCTTATCCACGGTTACCTGAAGGCTCGACTGGATCGCGTCCACGATGTCGGCGGCGGTGATCGAACCATACAAACGGTCGCCCGTTCCGGTTTTCGCCGTGATGGTGACGGTCTTATCGGTCAAGTTGACAGCGGCCTGCTCGGCCTGCGATTTAAGTTTTTCGCTTCGTCGCTCTTCAAGCGCCTGACGCATCTGCACATTCTTCAATGCGCCGCCTACCGCAAGCACCGCAAGATTGCGCGGCATCAAATAATTACGGGCGTAACCGTCCGCGACCGTGACGACTTCGCCGTCTTTTCCGACCTTCGGCACATCCTGCTGCAAAATAACTTTCATTGGTTCCTCCGAGTTTTAACCGCAAAGACACGAAGAACACAAAGTTCAGAAAAGATATAGCAAAATTAAATTTGTTCTTTCTCTTATCTTCTTTGAGTTCTTCGTGCCTTTGCGGTTAAAATCCCTATCTTCGTATTTGTACGCCGAGAACGGCGCGATTTTCTTTGCCTATGGAATCCACGCCAACGGTAAGAGCCGTGGTTTGGTCACGGTTCAGGTAGCCTTTGGCGCGTGCGTTGATTTGCAGGCGGTTCGGGTCATATACATCGAGGCGCAGGTCCAATGGGCCGGTACGAGCGTCCGCTCCCAGTCCCAATTTCCCTGCAAAAATCCCGTATCGCAGGGCGAACAAGGCTTCCGATCCGTTGTACTGTCCAAACTGCAAATTGAGCCGGTTCCGCTCGGTCAGATCCTGCACGCCGATTCGGTAGAACGTTCCCGGCCCGCCCAAAGCGAGCAAACCGGACGCTCCGCCCAAAAGAGTGTAGTTCGTATCCAAGCGTAGGCGCTCCGCTTTAGTATCATAGATTGCATCGAGATTCAAGCCCGGTTCCAGTAACGACACGGTTTGCGGAGCGACCGATGGGCGCGGCGGAGCGGGCGATTCGCCGGGCTGGGGACGCCGCCGCTCGCCGGGAATTCGTACAGTTTCGACCCGAGCCGCGAGATTTCGGAACGAGGTAGATGTTTCTTTCAGGTTCGAGACGGTATCTCGAAGGTCGGATGCGAGGCGCG
Organism: uncultured Armatimonadaceae bacterium; assembly: GCA_964252165.1. Classification (GTDB taxonomy): domain Bacteria; phylum Armatimonadota; class Armatimonadia; order Armatimonadales; family Armatimonadaceae; genus CAXUMS01. Next base: position 2,277 of record CAXUMS010000046.1, on the reverse strand, counting down.
GGTCCGAGGAAAGCCGCTGAATATCGGCTGTTACCGCGTCCAGACGCGCGGAGATAGACGCCAGATTTTCCGCCGACTGGGAAAGATTTTCGCGCAGTTTTTTATCGCCCAGCGCTTCTTTGGCCTGAAGCGTCAAACCCGCAATCGCCGAGGTCGCCTCGTCCGCGTTTTGCAGGAGCGACTTGAGAGTTGCGCGATTTTCCTTCAGCGCGGTTTGCAACTCGCCCGTAATGCCCTTTGTGTTCGCCGCGATACCCTCGGCGTCGGCGGCGATGCGCTGACCAGATTTCACGGTCGGTTCCAGCGAGTTGAGCAGGGCGTTGGAGCGCGCCGAAATGTCCTTTAACTGGCGTCCCGCCTGCGCGGTAAGCGCGGGCAGTTGATCCGTGGTCGCTTTCAAATTGGTGATGGTGGCTTTAAGATCCGCCTGCGTTTGCCGATCTGAGGAGAAGCGCGCCGCGCCTTCGGTCAGTACGCGGATATTGCGAATGGTCGCCTTGAGGTCGGCCTGCGTTTGCGCATCGCCCACAAAACCGTTCAGGTTATCGGCAAGGGCCTTGCCCGAGTTTAATACGGATGTCAGATCGCCTTCCGATGATCCTTCCACCACGGAATTGGCGCGCACGGTCGCCTTGTCTTTGCCGGGACGCACCTCAAGAACCGGGTTGTTGGTGAGCAGGCCGGTGATGATAACAAAACGGGAATCGTTCGGGATCAACCGGTTGTTGTCCACGCGCAACTTCAGCAGGGCTTTGTTACCGCTGGTCAGGGTCACGGTTTCCACGCTCCCGATCTTGATACCCGCCATCAGCACATCAGCGGACGGCAGTATGCCAAGCGCGTTGTCCAGTTGAACATCGAAGTTATAGCTCGCCTTGCGCGCGACATTGCCCTGAATGTACAGGGTAGCGAACACGATCAGCGCAACGCCCATCAAAAGGACCAGGCCCACCGCAAAATTTTGTCGAAGTTGTTTATTCATGTCGGAAGAGTGTTGGGTGTTGGGTGTTGGGTGTTGGGTGTTCAGAAACCATAACGAATTGCGGTCTGAAACCCAACACCCAACACCCAACACCCAACACCCATTTATCTCCTCCGCACCTTGATCGGTCCCTGGATATTGCCGGAGACAAATTGCTTTACCACCGGGTCGGTTGTCGCGCGCAACTCGTCGGGCGTGCCGTAGAACTGCGCTTTGCCCTCGTAAAGCATCATCACCTTGTCCGCGATGCGGAAAATGCTCCCCATATCGTGCGACACGACCACCGACGACACATTATTCTGGTCGCGCGTTTTCACGATCAAATCATCAATAGACGCCGCCGTGACCGGGTCCAGCCCGCTGGTCGGCTCATCGTACAAAACGATTTCCGGCGTGGTCGCGAGCGCGCGCGCAAGCCCGACACGGCGCCGCATTCCGCCCGACAACTCCGACGGTAGCCGCTTCTCGATACCGGGCAAACCCACCTCGCGAAGCCGTTCGGCGACCATGCGAATAAGCGTGGTGCGACCTAACTTGCGGTTTTCGCGTCGGCGCGGGCCGCGCTGAATGCCAAACGCGATATTCTCGAACACCGTCATCGAGTCGAACAGGGCCGCGTACTGAAACACCATGCCCATTTTCGCCCGGACCGGGTTTAGATCGTCCTCGGACAAACGAGAAATCTCTATATCATCAATCCAAATCTCGCCGCCCGATGGCTTGGCAAGCCCGGCGATATTTCGGATCAGGGTGGATTTGCCGCCGCCGGACAAACCCATCACGCACAAAATCTCGCCCTTCTCGATGGCGAGCGTGATGCCGGTTAAAATCTCGCGGTCATCCACGGCGTAGTGGAGGTCGCGCACGTCAATCTTGGGACGATCCGCGTTAGGCGCGGCTGGCGGCGGCGCGCTGGTTGGACTGCTTGTTGCGGGGGCGCGACCTCCCCAGGGAAAGAAAACCAACGTTATTACACCAACTTCTGGAACATCAGAAACGAAAGCAACAGGTCGGCGGCGAAGACGAGAATAATCGAAAGCACGACCGAGCGCGTGGTCGCCTGCCCGACGCCGGTCGCACCGCCTTCGGTGTTCAATCCCTCGCGGCAACCGACAAGCGCGATAATGGCCCCAAAGATAACGGCCTTCAATAAGCTTTTGAACACATCCGAGCCGGAAGGTTCCAACAATTGCCGAATGGACAACAGATACGACTGCGACGGCACGCCGCGCAAAACCGCGACCACGCCGCCGCCGATAATTCCGGCGAAGTCCGCGAAGATGCTGACAATCGGC
>CAXUMS010000045.1:27891-29380 GCA_964252165.1 uncultured Armatimonadaceae bacterium | reverse complement strand
GAGCCGCCCGCGGCTTTGAGCGGGTGCCGCGCGGCACGAGCGATTTAGTCTTACGCTAAGTAGACGCCCCCGCCAACACCACACAACCTGACGGAAAACATCAGAACAATCCGGAGATCTCGCCGTCGTCGGACAGGTCAATGGCTTCGGCGGCGGGGCGGCGGGGCAGGCCGGGCATGGTGAGAAGCGCGCCCGCGTAGGCGACCACGAAGCCCGCGCCTGCGGAGAGTTTGATGTCGCGGATAGCGAGGCGATGACCTACGGGCGCGCCGCGCTTGTCCGCGTCGCTCGAAAACGAATACTGCGTTTTGGCGATACAGACGGGGAGGTGGCCAAAGCCGCGCTTTCGGAGGTACGCGAGGCGGGCGAGCGCGGCGGGGGCGAAGTCCACGCCGTCCGCGCGGTAAATCTCGCGCGCGACGGTTTCGATTTTCGCTTTGAGTGAGAGGGCGTCGGCGTAGAGGGGGCGAAAGTTCGCGGGCCGGGTTTGCAGGGTTTCGAGGAGCAAGCGCGCCAAATCTTCCGCCCCCGCGCCGCCTTGTCCCCAAACATTGGCGAGCGCGACCGGTAAGGCGTGAGATTCGCACAGGCGGCGCAGAACGGCGATTTCGTCGTTGGTGTCGGTTGCGAACTGGTTGATGGCGACAAGGACGGGCAAGCCGAACTTGGCTAAGTTTTCCGCATGGCGCGCAAGGTTCGCGAAACCCGCTTCCACAGCGGCGACATTCTCGATTTGCAGATCATCGGACGCGACCCCGCCGTGCATTTTCAGCGCGCGCAAAGTAGCGACCAGAACCACTGCGGACGGTGCAAGGCCGCTCTGCCGCATCTTTATGTCGAGAAATTTTTCCGCCCCTAAATCCGCGCCGAAACCGGCCTCGGTGACGCAAATATCGCCGAGTTTCAGGGCGAGCCGGGTTGCGATAACCGAGTTGCAACCGTGCGCGATATTGGCGAACGGGCCGCCGTGCAGGATCGCGGGCGTCCCTTCGATGGTTTGCACGAGGTTCGGCTTCAGCGCGTCTTTCAAAAGGGCCGCGAGCGCGCCGGTTCCGCCGATCTGCCCGGCGGTGACCGGTTCGTTGTGCGTGTCGGTTCCGATAACAATGCGGGCAAGCCGCGCTTTCAAATCCGCGACATTTTCGGCAAGGCACAGAAGCGCCATGATCTCGGACGCCGCCGTGATCTCAAAGCCGGTTTCGCGCGGAACGCCCTCCGATTTGCCGCCCAAACCGGTGAGGACATTGCGGAGCGCGCGGTCGTTCATGTCCAAACACCGCTTCCACGTGATCGTGCGCGGCTCGATCTGAAGGCCGTTGCCGTTCTGAAGATGGTTGTCAAGGAGGGCGGCGAGGAGGTTGTTCGCCGACGTGATGGCGTGGAGGTCGCCGGTGAAATGAAGGTTGATGTCCTCCATCGGGAGAACTTGCGAGTATCCGCCGCCGGTCGCGCCGCCTTTTTGCCCGAAGACGGGTCCGAGCGATGGCTC